>NZ_JBIUWQ010000022.1:39872-95677 GCF_044743525.1 Pseudomonas sp. NPDC087598
TCGCCGAACACGACAACAAGGTGTTGGCTCCGGCCACCCTGAACACCGTTGCTGCCGCTGCCAAAATCGGTGGCGACATCCACGTTCTGGTTGCCGGTCAAGGTGCTGGCGCCGTGGCTGAAGCCGCTGCGAAAATCGCTGGCGTGAGCAAAGTCCTCAACGCAGACAACGCCGCTTACGCGCATCAGCTGCCGGAAAACGTTGCTCCGCTGGTTGCAGAGCTGGGCAAGGGCTACAGCCACATCCTGGCTGCCGCGACTTCCAACGGCAAAAACATCCTGCCGCGCGTTGCCGCGCAACTGGACGTTGACCAGATCTCCGAGATCATCTCGGTCGAAAGCGCTGACACTTTCAAGCGTCCGATCTACGCCGGTAACGCTATCGCTACCGTGCAATCGACCGCTGCAATCAAAGTGATCACCGTGCGTGCCACTGGTTTCGACCCGGTTGCTGCTGAAGGCGGTTCGGCTGCTGTTGAAGCTGTTGTTGCTGCGCACGACGCTGGCACCTCGAGCTTCGTCGGCGAAGAGCTGGCCAAGTCAGATCGTCCAGAGCTGACCGCTGCCAAGATCGTCGTTTCCGGCGGCCGCGGCATGCAGAACGGCGACAACTTCAAACACCTGTACGCCCTGGCCGACAAGCTGGGCGCTGCCGTCGGTGCTTCGCGCGCTGCGGTCGACGCAGGTTTCGTACCGAACGACATGCAGGTCGGTCAGACCGGCAAGATCGTTGCGCCACAGCTGTACATCGCCGTCGGTATCTCCGGCGCGATCCAGCACCTGGCCGGTATGAAAGACTCCAAAGTGATCGTTGCGATCAACAAGGACGAAGAAGCGCCGATCTTCCAGGTGGCCGATTACGGTCTCGTGGCTGATCTGTTCGAAGCGGTACCTGAGCTGGAGAAGCTGGTCTAATCCAGCGGCTTCACTTATAAAGAGCCCGACCTTTTGGTCGGGCTTTTTTTTGACTCGGATTTGAGCGGGAGCGTTTTGCCATGGATCTGCGCCGCAGGTTGTTATTAGGATTGATCCTCTTGCCGGGGATGGCCACGGCTGCCGGCAAGTGCGAGCGCCTCGTCGTCACCGGCAGCCCGGATGCGCCGCCGTACCTGTGGCAAGACCCGCAGAATCCCAAGCAGCTGATCGGTGCCAGCGCCGACCTGTTGCAGCAAGTGGCCAAGGACCTCGGCATCAAGGTCGAGCTGCTCTACGCGGGCAAACGCTCCCAGGCGCTCGATGAAGTGCGCAGCGGCCGCATGGACATGCTGGCTGATGCGCCGCTGGCCTTCACTGAGCTGGACAATCTCGACTACATACATCCGCCACTGCTGGAAAACGACTATCTTGTGTGGACCCGCAAGGGCTCGACGCTGGTTTACAGTGAAGCAAAAGACTTGCACGGCCACACCGGTGGCTTGTCGGAAAAGTCTCGGATGACCCAGGCATTCGGCACTTTCGCCGAGCAGAATCTGACTCTGACCCGCACAGCAAACCTCACTCAGGCCTTTCAGAAATTGCTCCTGGGTGAAGTGGAATATGTACTCGCCGGTCGCTACTCCGGCATGGCCGCCGCGCAGGCGCTGGGCATGGCCAATGACCTGCTGGCGTTTGAGCAACCCATCGATCGGCCGGGGCTGTTCCTCGCGGTTTCCCATAACTCGGCATGCAACGATCCGTGGTTGCGCGGACAGTTGGCCAAAAAGATGACAGAATTGCCCGCGTCCGGACTGACGGAAGCCGCGCTGCAACGCAATATCGAGCGCTGGAAGGCTCAGCAGCAACAGCCGCAACAACCTGTCAGTGCCCCAAAACAGTAGGGATTCTTAGTGAGTATTCGACCTCTTTTCGCGGCTGTGGCCGTTCTGGCCATGGCCGGTTGCGCGACCGATCCGGCACCCGTTGAACAAATGCGCCTGACCGAACAGACCATCACCCAGGCCAAGGCCGTAGGCGCCACCGCTGATGACGTGCCGGAAATGAAACTGGCCGAAACCAAATACAACCGCGCCAAAGGCAACATGGCCGACGAGTCCTACCGCAATGCGCGCATGCGTGCCGAACAGGCCGAACTGGATGCGCGTCTGGCAGAAGCCAAAGTGCTGACCCAGAAAAGTGAAGAACAGGTGAATGTGCTCAACACCCGCATCGCCCGTTTGCGCAAGCAGTTGGGAGATGCCCAATGAGCCTCAAATCCAAAGTTCTCGGTGGTCTGATTCTCGCTGGTTGCGCCAGCCTGTACGGCTGCGCCGGCCAACACAGTGAATCCGCCCTGCAAGAGGCCAGTGCCGACTTCCAGAAGGTCAAGGAAGACTCCAATGTGCTGCGCATCGCGCCAAAAGACGTGATTCGCGCCGGTGAGTCCCTGGCTCGTGCCGATCGCCTGTCCACCTATTGGGGCAGCGGTTCGGACGTGGTGCATTACGCCTACCTGAGTCAGCGCTACAGCGAAATCGCCCGCGAGCACACCAATCAGGTACTCAACGAAGAACACGCAGCCAAACTCGAACTGGAGCGTCAGCGTCTGCAACTGGCCCTGCGTGAATCGAAACTGCTGAGCGTGCAGCAACAGGGCAAATGGCTCGAAGAGCAGATCGTTGCGCTGGCCACCACGCAGACCGATCGCGGTCTGGTGATGACCCTCGGTGATGTACTGTTCGACACCGGTGAAGCGGAGCTGAAAAACTCGGCCAATCGCGTGGTCTTGAAGATCGTGCAGTTCCTGCAGTTGAACCCGAAACGCGTGGTACGCATCGAGGGTTACACCGACAGCACCGGCGGCAAACAGGAAAACCTCAAGCTGTCCCGCGATCGCGCGCAATCGGTGGCCGACGTGCTGACGGACCTGGGCATCGACGAAAAACGCATTCAGGTCGAGGGTTACGGCGACGAATACCCGGTGGACGCCAACGCTTCCGAGCGTGGACGCGCACAGAACCGTCGCGTGGAAATTGTCTTCTCCGACGAAAAAGGCCAGCTCGGCGCTGCCCGCTAAGGGTTGCGTCTCTGGAAAGCCCGGACTGTCATGCAGTGCCGGGCTTTTTTACGTCTGTCGAATAGCTCGCAATTCAATACAGTTGTGGCAGACACTGCACTGTATGGTCGACTAGAGTGACAACTGTCCCAGTACACTTCTAAACTGTTCCGGTATTGTTTCACACAAGAATAAAATGCCCGTGAAATCGAGTGCTGCGTCATGACCAATCTCTTGCTCTACCAACGTATTGCTCAGCAACTGGCCGAAGACATTCGCCGTGGTGTCTATCAACCGGGGGAGCGCGTGCCTTCGGTGCGCAAGATGAGTTCGCAGCTCAACGTCAGTCATGCGACGGTGTTGCAGGCTTACGCCAACCTCGAGGATCAGGGGCTGATTCGTGCGCGGCCGCAATCCGGTTATTACGTGCATCAGACGCCTGCGCTGACGGCACCGACGCCGGATATCGCTCGCGTCGAACGGCCGGGCCTGGTCACGCGCAGCAGCATTATTCAGCAGGTGCTGGTCGAGTCGCGGCGCGAAGGTGTGTTCCCGTTGGGCGCCGCCGTACCGAGCGTTGATTATTTGCCGGTGCGCGCACTGCATCAGCAATTGGCCAAAGTCACGCGTTTCCACAGCCCGCGGGCCTTCAGCTACATGTTCAGCCCCGGTTTCGAACCGCTGCGTCGACAAGTGGCGATCCGCATGCGCGACGCCGGCGTGGTGGTTGATCCCTCCGAAGTAGTGATCACCCACGGCTGCGTCGATGCCTTGCAGATGTCGTTGCGCGTGCTGACCCGCCCGGGCGATCTGATTGCCGCCGAATCACCGACCTATTACGGTCTGCTGCAACTGGCCGACCTGTTGGGCCTGAAAGTCATCGAAATCCCCAGCGATCCCGCCACCGGCATGAGCCTCGAAGCGCTGCAACTGGCTGCGAACCAGTGGTCGATCAAAGCGCTGGTGTTGACCACGCGCCTGAGCAATCCGCTGGGCGGCACCATGCCCGAAGAGCGCCAGAAACAGCTGCTGCGCCTGGCCTCGGACTTCGATATCCAGATCGTCGAAGACGATATCTATGGCGAGTTGATGTTCGAACAAGGACGCACCAAGGCGCTCAAGGCCTACGACCGGCTGGATCGGGTGATCTACTGTTCGAGTTTCTCTAAAACCCTGTCGCCGGGTGTGCGCATTGGCTGGATGATCGCCGGCAAGTATCAGCAGGAAATTCAGCGCTTGCAGACCTTCAGCACGCATTCGGCGTGTAGCGTCACGCAGATGGCTATCGCCGCCTATCTGGAAAACGGTGGTTATGACCGGCATTTACGGTACATCCGCCAGGAATACCGAAAAAACCTCAGTGCCTTCCAGTTGGCGGTGCAGCAGTACTTCCCCGAAGGCACGCAAATGACCCGGCCCACGGGCGGTTTCATCCTTTGGGTGAGTCTGCCGGGGCGAGTCAATACGCAGGAATTGCATGTCCGTGCGTTGCAGCAAGGTATCAGCATCGCACCGGGGCTGATCTTCAGTAACACCGAGCAATTCAACCACTGTATCCGCCTGAATTGCGGCATTCCGTGGAACCGTGAGGCGGAGCGGGCGTTGATGACGCTGGGAATGTTGGCGACCCAACTGTGTCAGGAAACGGCCGGCGGATTCTGAACGAGCGGTGGGTCATGCTTGTCATGTGGCGTCCAACAAGCGAGCATATGGCCCTCTGCCGTTAGTGTCGTTGGGTCCATGAAAGCGATTTTTTCTGCCGCTGGTTTTTTGCTCTGTTTGCTGATGATCAGTCATGCGCCGGGTGTCATGGCGGCTGCGGCTCAGGAAAAACCGGCAGCGACGACCACCGCGAAAAAATCCGCAGTAGCTGAAAAGGCTGCACCAGCGAAGAAAACGCAGCAGAAAGTCGTTAAAAAACGCGCCCCGATTGCCTCCAAGTCGAAACCTGCCAGCGAAGTGGCAAAAACCAAATTGCCGCCAGCCAAACTGGACTTGAGCCTGCCCAAGGACATGGTCCAGGAGCTGAAACCGCCTGGCACCGTGGTCCTGCCCAAACGCGAACCGATCCTGCCGCAGTTTTTTGGCGAGAAAAACAGCGGATTCCAGCTCAACGGCCGTTTGCTCAGCAACGAAATGCAACTGCAACTGCGCAACGAAGAGCGCCGAGAAGTGGAAGGTGCGGCGCTGGATTTCGAATTCAAACAGTAAATGCCATGCATCTGTGACCCGCAGACCAGACGCTTTGTCGGAGACTGGTCAGTCACATTCACTTATCCGTAAAAACCCCGGTTCAGGGAATTTTAAACAGCCGTTTTAGCGGTTACTCTGTTCCGCGTCCCTTTTACACATCGCCCGTCGCGAGGAATTGTTCGTCATGAAATGCCGTGAAGGCTGTGGCGCTTGCTGCATTGCCCCTTCCATCAGTTCGCCGATTCCCGGCATGCCTGATGGCAAACCTGCCGGCGAACGTTGCGTGCAACTCTCGGTCGAAAACCTGTGCAGCATTTTCGGCAGACCGGAGCGCCCGGCAGTCTGTTCCGGCTTCGCTGCTGATGTCGAAGTCTGTGGCAGCAGTTCGGAAGAAGCGATCAGATTGCTCGGCTGGTGGGAGCAAATGACGGCGGCGTGATGTGTCAAACGAACGGAACTTCAACAATAAGGAATAAGACTATGGGTTCGCTGCATCGTATCGCTGTGTTGTGTGGTTTGACCGCCGTGCTGGCCACTTCCGCTGCTCAGGCTGAAGACTGGAAAGTCGCCAAGAATGAAGACGGCATCAAGGTGTCCCTGAGCGAAGTGCCGGGTTCGGACTACAAGTCCTATCAAGGCGTCGCCCTGATGAAGACCACCGTTGCCAAACTGCGCGCATTGCAGGAAGACGTTTCCGGCGCCTGTGCCTGGATTCACGAGTGCAAGACCCAGAAATTGCTCAAGCACGAAGGCGATCAGAGCTGGACCTACACCCAATTCAACACGCCGTGGCCTGTCACCCCGCGTGATTCGGTATTGCACATCACCACCGTGGAAGGCGCCGATGGCAGCCTGACCCGTAATCTTGAAGGTGTGCCTAAGTACATTCCGGAAGAAAAAGGCTTTGTCCGCGTTGCTCAAGTCAAAGGTTTCTGGAAGTTCGTACCGAAAGGCGATCAGGTTGAAGTGACTTATCAAGTGCACACCGAGCCAGGCGGCAGCGTCCCGGCAATGGTCGCCAACAAGTTTGTGGTTGATGCACCGTTCAAAACACTGAAAGCCCTGAAAGAACGCGCCGAGAAGTAATCGTCGCGCAGACAGCAAAACGCCCCGATCCAGTCGGGGCGTTTTGTTTTGTATCTATATTGTGTTTCCAGATATGCGTTGAACGAAATTTTCACAACACGTTCCAGACAATTCGCCCGCGCTGTTTGCACGCTGTCCCGGTCTGCCGCCGCTTTAAATGAAAGTGTCGGAGGGCAGGGCAGTAATCAATGGCAATGGTGCGGGTGATCGTGCAACATTTGCGCACCGCGCACGCCCCGGGGTCTGGAATGACCAATAGAGGGCATGGCGCCGCTGTATTTTTGCAACTTCAACTTCCAATGGGTCCTAAAACGACATGGCAAACCCGGACGCCCTGAATCAGCAGCGATCTTCTGCTCGCCTGCTGCAACCGACCGTCAAATCGCATCTGGCCTACACGCTGCTTTGTGCATTGGTCATGATGGTGATGTTTTCCGTGCTGCGCCTCGCGCTGCTGGTCTACAACCGCGAGATGATCCTCGACACCCCGGCTTCGACTTTCCTCGAAGCTTTCGCCAACGGCCTGCGTTTCGACCTGCGCCTGGTGGTTTACGTCTGCATTCCGCTGGTGCTGGCACTGTTCAGTGCCCGCGCCATGGCTGCCCGCGGCTTCTTCCGTCTGTGGCTGACGATCGCCTCGAGCATCGCGCTGTTCCTCGGCCTGATGGAGATGGACTTCTACCGCGAGTTCCACCAGCGCCTCAACGGCCTGGTGTTCCAGTACGTGAAAGAAGATCCGAAAACCGTGATGAGCATGCTCTGGTACGGTTTCCCGGTGGTTCGCTATCTGCTGGCCTGGGTCATCGGCACCGTCATTCTGACCTTGGCATTCAAAGGCGCCGACCGCGCGACGCGTCCGCGCGGGCCGTTCAGTGGCGGCAGCGTCAGCACCCGTCAGGTGGCGCCGTGGTACACGCGCCTTGCGGTATTCGTGGTCTGCCTGCTGATCTGCGTGGTCGCCGCTCGTGGCACTCTGCGTCAAGGCCCGCCAATGCGTTGGGGTGACGTCTACACCACCGACTCGAACTTCGCCAACCAGCTCGGCCTCAACGGTACTCTGTCGCTGATCGCTGCCGCCAAGGACCGCATGGGCGAAGATCGCGACAACATCTGGAAAGCCACGCTGCCGCAAGAACAAGCGCAAAAAGTCGTGCGTGACATGCTGCTGATGCCGGACGACAAACTGGTCGATGCCGACATCGCCGCCGTGCGCCGTGACTACACGCCGCCAGCCGACAAGACCCTGCCGATCAAGAACGTCGTGGTGATCCTGATGGAAAGCATGGCCGGTCACTCGGTCGGCGCCTTGGGTGCACCGGGTAACATCACGCCATACCTGGACAAACTGTCGAAGGAAGGCCTGCTGTTCGACCGCTTCTTCTCCAACGGTACGCACACCCACCAGGGTATGTTCGCGACCATGGCCTGCTTCCCCAACCTGCCAGGTTTCGAATACCTGATGCAGACCCCGGAAGGCAGCCACAAACTGTCCGGTCTGCCGCAGTTGCTCAGCGCCCGTGACTACGACGACGTGTACGTCTACAACGGTGACTTCGCCTGGGACAACCAGTCGGGCTTCTTCAGCAACCAGGGTATGACCAACTTCGTTGGCCGTAACGACTTCGTCAACCCGGTGTTCTCCGATCCGACGTGGGGCGTGTCCGACCAGGACATGTTTGACCGTGGCCTGGTCGAACTCAAGGCGCGGGAAAACGGCAAGCCGTTCTACGCACTGCTGCAAACCCTGTCCAACCACACACCGTATGCGTTGCCGACACCATTGCCGGTCGAGCGCGTGACCGACCGCGGTTCGCTGAACGAGCATTTGACCGCGATGCGTTACGCCGACTGGGCATTGGGTCAGTTCTTCGAGAAGGCGCGCAAAGAGCCGTACTTCAAGGAAACCCTGTTCGTCATCGTCGGCGACCACGGTTTCGGCAACGAACGCCAGATCACTGAAATGGACCTGGGCCGCTTCAACGTGCCGATGCTGATGATTGCCCCGGGCATTCAGGAGAAGTTCGGTACGCGTGACCACACCGTGGGTACGCAGATCGACATCGTGCCGACCATCATGGGCCGTCTGGGTGGCGAAGTGCGTCATCAGTGCTGGGGCCGTGACTTGCTCAACCTGCCGGCAGGCGACACCGGTTTCGGTGTGATCAAGCCGTCGGGCAGCGAGCAGACCACCGCCATCGTCACCGCTGACCAGATCCTTGTGCTGCCGAAAGACAAGGAAATGGGACCGAAGATGTGGCACTACCAACTGGGTGCCAACCCGAGTGCCGAAGTCGTTCCAAATGCACCGCGCACCGAAGAGTTGAAACTCAAGCTTGAGTCGTTCCTGCAAACGGCGACCAAGAGCCTGATTGACAACACCGCCGGCGTGATTAACGGCAAGCCGGACTGATTGCTCGTTAAAGCAAAGTCCGCGCAATAAAAAAGAGGCCCTGAACAGGGCCTCTTTTTTTATGCCGGAATCTTTATATCCGACCGAGTAACAACAGCACCAACAGCACGACCAACACCACGCCGATAATGCCCGAAGGACCATAACCCCAACTTCTGGAGTGCGGGAAGACCGGCAGACCACCGATCAGCAACAGGATCAGGATAATGATAAGAATTGTGCCCATGTCGATTTCCTTGTTGATTGTGTTCGAGAAGTCTTGCTGTTCAAGGGGCGACTGGAGACTAAGTAATTCCAGACGGCTTACAAAATCCGACTGGTGCGAACGAAAGAAAATTCAATGTTTTTTTAATGTATTTGGATTACTCGCTTATTTCCTTTACAGCGACAGATCAAAAGATCGCAGCCTGCGGCAGCTCCTACACGAGTTCAATAGTAGGAGCTGCCGAAGGCTGCGATCTTTTGATCCTGTATTCAGCATTCTGATAGAGCGTGGGATACCAAAGATCCTTCGCTACACTCGGCTGATCTTCCCCAGAACAACAAGGCTGTCCGCTATGCAAAATCGCATGATGATCACTGGTGCAGGCTCGGGCCTGGGTCGCGAAATCGCGCTGCGCTGGGCGCGTGAAGGCTGGCGACTGGCCTTGTCGGATGTCAGTGAACCCGGCCTGCAGGAAACCCTGAAAATGGTCCGCGAGGCGGGCGGCGATGGCTTCATCCAGCGCTGCGATGTGCGCGATTACAGCCAGCTCACCGCATTCGCCCAGGCCTGCGAGCAGAACTTCGGCGGCATCGACATCATCGTCAATAACGCCGGCGTCGCCTCGGGCGGGTTCTTCAGCGAACTGTCGCTGGAAGACTGGGACTGGCAGATCGCGATCAACCTGATGGGCGTGGTCAAGGGCTGCAAAGCGTTCTTGCCACTGCTTGAACAAAGCAAAGGCAAGATCATCAACATCGCTTCCATGGCGGCGCTGATGCAAGGCCCGGCGATGAGCAACTACAACGTGGCCAAGGCTGGCGTGGTGGCATTGTCAGAAAGTCTGTTGATCGAACTGGCGCAACAGGAAGTCGGCGTGCATGTGGTCTGCCCGTCGTTCTTCCAGACCAATCTGCTCGACTCTTTCCGTGGACCGACCCCGGCCATGAAAGCTCAGGTCGGTAAGTTGCTGGAGAGTTCGCCGATCACTGCCGCGGACATTGCCGACTACATCTATCAGCAAGTGGCCGCCGGCGAATTCATGATCCTGCCGCATGAGCAGGGCCGCATGGCCTGGGCGATCAAGCAGAAAAATCCGCAACTGCTCTACAACGAAATGACCGCCATGGCGGAAAAAATGCGTGCCAAGGCCAAGCAGAACAACGGCTGACCTTGCCCCCGGCGTTTGGCGTCGATAGGGTGGCCGCAATGGTCACCCTGTCTGGATGTGCAAATGCTCAATTACCTGTGGTTCTTCCTCGCGGCGCTGTTTGAAATCGCCGGTTGTTTCGCCTTCTTCATGTGGCTGCGTCAGGGCAAAAGCGCCTTGTGGGTGATTCCTGCACTGCTCAGCCTGACCCTGTTCGCGCTGTTGTTGACGCGAGTCGAGGCGGCCTATGCCGGTCGCGCCTACGCCGCTTATGGCGGGATCTACATCGTCGCTTCGATTGGCTGGCTGGCGGTGGTCGAGCGGGTTCGGCCGTTGGGTTCAGACTGGATCGGCGTGGCGTTGTGCGTGATCGGTGCCAGCGTGATTCTGTTTGGCCCACGCTTTTCCGCCGCTTGAGAAGAAGCCTGTTTAACGATTTGCAGGAAATGTCTGAAGGGCGGTCGCGCTGCACCGCGTAGGGCATTACTGATTTGCTCGCAACGCATTGTAGAGCCGCCGCAAGCCGCGCATCTTCAGGGTTCGTTAACCCTGAAGGACGAATCTCATGCTTGTGCTCAGCCGTGTCGTTGGTGAGTTGATTTCAATCGGTGATGACATCACCTTGCGCGTTCTGTCCGTGAACGGTTCCAGCGTGCGCTTTGGCGTCGAGGCGCCACAGAAGGTCAATGTGCATCGCTCGGAGGTCTATGAGCGGATCCAGCGCAAGCAAGCCACGGAAAAGGCTCGCTGAGGGTTTCAGTCGAACAGGTGCTTGGGCACGTCGTGTTTGAGCATCAGTTGGCACTGCTCGCTGTCCGGATCGAAGACGATCAGTGCCTGGCCCTTGGTCAGTGCCTGGCGCACGCGCAGCACGCGGGTTTCCAGCGGGGTGTCGTCGCCGTTGTCGGTGCCGTCGCGGGTGACGAAATCCTCGATCAGGCGGGTGAGGGTGTCGACTTCAAGAGCGTCGTAAGGAATGAGCATGGGCACCTCGGCTAAATCAATGTCGGGATGCTACGGCGATTGCCGGTTGCCTGCCAGTTCTGTGTTGCTTGATATGGCCCCTTCGCGAGCAGGCTCGCTCCCACATTTGGAATGCATTCCCCTGTAGGAGTGAGCCTGCTCGCGAAGGCGATGGTTCTGCCAACAATGATTTAACTGTCGGAACGCTGCCCCACCAGACTGTCCACCGACGGCACTCGCGTATCACTCTCCATCTGTGTGTCATGTTCGATCTGATGACTGAAGCGGTCGAGTGACGCGTTGGCCGGCGCCGCATCGCTGGCGAATACCGGCGGACTTAGAATGTACGCCCCGAGCAAGCGACTGAGCGCCGCCAGACTGTCGATGTGCGTGCGTTCGTAACCGTGAGTCGCGTCGCAGCCAAAGGCGAGCAGGGCGGTGCGGATGTCATGCCCGGCGGTCACCGCCGAGTGCGCATCGCTGAAGTAGTAGCGGAACAGGTCGCGGCGCACCGGCAGTTCGTTTTCGCCGGCCAGACGCAGCAGGTGCCGCGACAGGTGATAGTCGTACGGCCCGCCGGAATCCTGCATCGCCACGCTCACCGCGTGTTCGCTGGAGTGCTGCCCCGGCGCGACCGGTGCGATGTCAATACCGACGAACTCACTGACGTCCCACGGCAATGCCGCCGCCGCGCCGCTGCCGGTTTCCTCGGTGATGGTGAACAGCGGATGGCAGTCGATCATCAGTTCCTGACCGCTGTCGACAATGGCTTTGAGTGATGCCAGCAACGCCGCAACGCCGGCCTTGTCGTCGAGATGGCGAGCGCTGATATGGCCGCTTTCGGTGAACTCCGGCAGCGGATCGAACGCCACTACATCGCCGACGCTGATGCCCAGCGAATCGCAATCAGCCTTGGTCGCGCAGTAGGCGTCCAGGCGCAGCTCGACGTGATCCCAACTGATCGGCATCTCATCCACTGCGGTGTTGAAGGCATGCCCGGACGCCATCAGCGGCAACACGCTGCCGCGAATCACGCCGTTGTCGGTGAACAGGCTGACGCGACTGCCTTCGGCGAAACGGCTCGACCAGCAGCCGACCGGGGCGAGGGTCAGGCGACCGTTGTCCTTGATCGCACGCACCGCCGCGCCGATGGTGTCGAGGTGGGCCGAGACGGCGCGGTCGGGGCTGTTTTTCTTGCCCTTGAGCGTGGCGCGAATGGTCCCGCGTCGGGTCATTTCAAATGGAATACCGAGCTCTTCCAGACGTTCGGCGACGTAACGCACGATGGTGTCGGTGAACCCGGTAGGGCTGGGAATGGCGAGCATTTCCAGGAGGACTTTTTGCAGATAGTTGAGATCTGGTTCAGGGATTTGCGTGGTCATGGAAACTCCTGATGGGTTGAGCACATCGATGGTTTCGATGAGGAGGAAAATTTGTGGCGCCTTTGAGGGCCTCATCGCGAGCAGGCTCACTCCTACAGGGGAACGCGATCAAATGTAGGAGTGAGCCTGCTCGCGAAGGCGTCAGCCCAGGCAAAGCAAAATCAGGAAACAACCGGCTGACTGTGCGGAAACAACAAATCGACAAAGCGCTCCGCCGTCGGCTGCGGTTCGTGATTGGCGAGACCCGCGCGTTCGTTGGCCTCGATGAAGACGTATTCGGGCTGATCCGCTGCCGGCACCATCAGGTCGAGGCCGACCATTGGAATATCCAGCGCCCGCGCCGCGCGCACGGCCGCATCGACCAGGGTTGGATGCAGAATCGCCGTGACATCTTCCAGCGTGCCGCCGGTGTGCAGATTCGCCGTACGCCGTACGAACAGATGCTCACCGGCCGGCAGAATGCTGCTGTAGTCATAACCGGCTGCATGCAACGTGCGCTGGGTTTCATGATCCAGCGGAATTTTGCTTTCGCCGCTCGTGGCTGCTTGCCGGCGGCGGCTCTGGGCTTCGATCAGCGCACCAATCGAATGCTGACCATCGCCAATCACTTCCGCCGGACGACGAATCGCCGCTGCCACCACGTCAAAACCAATCACCAGAATGCGCAGATCGAGACCTTCGTGAAAGCTCTCCAGCAGCACTCGGCTGTCGAACTGCTTCGCTGTTTCGATGGCCTGCTGCACCTCTTCGATGTTTTGCAGATCCACTGCCACGCCTTGGCCTTGTTCACCGTCGAGCGGTTTGACCACCACCCGTTGATGCTCATCGAGAAAGGCCAGATTGTCGTCAGCGTTGCCGGCCAATTGTTGCGAGGGCAGTTTCAGCCCGGCGGCTTTCAGCACTTTGTGTGTGAGGCTCTTGTCCTGACACAGGCTCATGCTGATCGCACTGGTCAGGTCGCTCAGCGATTCGCGGCAACGCACGCGGCGCCCGCCGTGGCTGAGGGTGAACAGCCCGGCGTCGGCGTCATCGACTTGTACGTCGATACCGCGTCGATGCGCTTCTTCGACAATGATTCGTGCATAGGGATTGAAATTGGCTTCCGGCCCGGGACCGAGGAACAGCGTCTGATTGATGCCGTTCTTGCGCTTGATCGCGAAAGTCGAGAGATTGCGGAAACCGAGCTTGGCGTAAAGGTTTTTCGCCTGACGGTTGTCGTGCAGCACCGACAGGTCAAGGTAGCTCAGGCCGCGACTCATGAAGTGTTCAATCAGATGGCGCACCAGCACTTCGCCGACACCGGGTCGCGAGCACTGCGGATCAACCGCGAGGCACCACAGGCTGCTGCCGTTTTCCGGATCATTGAAGGCCTTGTGATGATTGAGGCCCATGACGCTGCCGATCACCGCGCCGCTGTCCTCATCCTCGGCCAGCCAGTACACCGGGCCGCCCTGATGATGCGGGGTGAGCAACGTGGCATCGATCGGCAGCATGCCGCGCGCCTGATACAGCTGATTGATTGCCTGCCAATCCGTTTCGCTCTGCGCACGTCGAATGCGGAAACCGCGAAACACGCGAGTGGCCTGACGGTAATCGCTGAACCACAGGCGCAACGTGTCGGACGGATCGAGGAATAACTGCGTCGGCTCAAGGCCGAGAATCTGTTGCGGCGCGGCGACGTACAGCGCGATGTCGCGCTCGCCGGGCTGCTCGTTGAGCAATTCTTGCGCCAGTGTGGCCGGGTCGGGAAAGGTGTGGCCGATCAACAATCGGCCCCAGCCGCAATGCACTGCAATCGGCGCGGTCGCGAGTTCGCTGCCGTCTTCGGCCAGACGCGCCTGCAAGCGTTCATACGACGGCGTCTGGCCGCGAATCAGGCGTTGGTTGATGGCCGTGGCGTGGGGTTTCATCAATCAGATTCCTTGTTCACTGAGCCACAGGTTCAGGGCTGCCAGTTGCCACAGCTTCGAGCCGCGCAACGGCGTCAGTTGGCCCTGCGGATCAGTCAGTAATTTGTCGAGCATGGCCGGATTGAACAGGCCGCGATCCTGGCTCGGATCGAGCAGCAGTTCACGCACCCAGTTCAAGGTGTCGCCCTGCAAATGCTTGAGGCCGGGCACCGGGAAGTAGCCTTTCTTGCGGTCAATGACCTCACTCGGAATGACCCGGCGCGCCGCTTCTTTGAGCACTTGCTTGCCGCCGTCCGGGAGTTTGAACTTGCCGGGCACCCGCGCCGACAACTCGACCAGGCGATAGTCGAGAAACGGCGTGCGCGCTTCCAGGCCCCAGGCCATGGTCATGTTGTCGACGCGTTTGACCGGGTCGTCGACCAGCATCACCGTGCTGTCCAGACGCAGCGCTTTGTCTACCGCCGCCTCGGCACCGGGCTGTGCGAAATGTTCCTTCACGAAGTCGCCGGCGGCGTCATTCGCGGTCAGCCATTTCGGTTGCACGGTGGCGGCATAGTCGTCGTAGCTGCGGTCGAAAAACGCCTCGCGATACGCCGCGTAAGGATCGGCCGCGCCGTCAACTTGCGGATACCAGTGATAACCGGCGAACAACTCATCGGCGCCCTGGCCGCTCTGCACCACTTTGCAGTGCTTGGCCACCTCGCGAGACAACAGATAGAACGCGATGCAGTCGTGGCTGACCATCGGCTCGCTCATTGCGCGGAACGCAGCGGGCAGTTGCTCGATGATCTCTTTCTCGTCGATGCGCAGTTGGTGGTGCCGGGTGCCGTAGTGCTTGGCGATCAGGTCGGAATACTGAAACTCGTCGCCGCGCTCGCCGCCGGCATCCTCAAAGCCGATAGAAAAAGTCGAGAGGTCTTCCACGCCGACTTCACGCAACAGCCCGACCAGCATGCTCGAATCGACACCGCCGGAGAGCAACACGCCGACATCCACGGCGGCGCGTTGGCGAATGGCCACGGCTTCGCGGGTGCTGTCGAGGACACGGTCGACCCAGTCTTCGAGGGTCAGATTTTTCTCGTCGTCGTGTGGGCCGTACGGCAGGGTCCACCAGGTTTTCTGCTCGGTAGTGCCGTTGGCTTCGATGCGCATCCAGCTCGCCGGTGGCAGTTTTTCAATGCCGGCCAGCAAGGTGCGCGGCGCCGGGACCACCGCGTGGAAATTCAGGTAATGGTTGAGCGCCACCGGATCAAGGATCGGGTTGATGTCGCCACCCTTGAGCAGCGCCGGCAATGCCGAGGCAAAACGCAAACGCTGACCGGTGCGCGACAGGTACAGAGGCTTGACGCCGAGACGGTCGCGGGCGATGAACAGCCGCTGAGCGTCGCGTTCCCAAATGGCGAAGGCAAACATGCCGTTGAGTTTCGGCAGCAGCGCTTCACCCCAGGCGTGATAGCCCTTGAGCAGCACTTCAGTGTCGCCGCCGGAATAGAACGCGTAACCCAGCGCTTCGAGTTCGGCGCGCAGTTCCGGGAAGTTATAAATCGCGCCGTTGAAGGCCAGTGACAGGCCCAACTGACTGTCGATCATCGGCTGCGCCGAGCCGTCCGACAGGTCCATGATTTTCAGGCGACGATGGCCCAGGGCAATCGGCCCTTGGGCATGGAAGCCCCACGCGTCCGGTCCGCGAGGGGCCAGGTGATGGGTGATTCGTTCAACGGCTGCAAGGTCTGCAGGTTGATGATCAAAACGTAACTCGCCAGCTAATCCGCACATAAAGTCCTTACCGGTTTTTCCGTTGGGGAGGGGGCAAACACTACCTCGCCAAAAGGGCGGGTACTCAGAAACTGACCCGCCTCGGTAAGTGGAGTTTTAGAACGATAAGTTATAAGACCGCTGGCGGTGTCGCTGCTGGCAGCGAACTGACCGTGTCTGCAGCTTCCGTGACTTCAAGTGTTTTCGTTGTTCCGACGACGGAGCGTTTGTGCTGCAAGTTCCAGCCGCTGCCGGGGGAATAGACCACGGGCGGGCGGTAGGCCGCTTCGTTGAGTGGATGGCGAATGCGCCATGCCAGAGGATTGGGCTCGACTTCGTAGACGCTGCCGGCCACTCGGATGAAATGCCGCCCGTTGTAGTTGCGCACCCGCTGATCATCGTCATCGGGATACGCCTGATCCATGATTCGGTTAGCTGCGTGGGTTTTCTGTTCGTACCCGGACAGCGTTCGTTTCCACAGCAAAGCGTTCTTTTGCGGATTGGAGTGGTCTTGCAGTTCGAACTTCTTGAAAAACACAGAAGTTGGTTCGGCGGACGTATCGAGGGGTTGCTCACTGTCGCTTTGACTATTGGCATCTGCAGGGGAGAGTTTTTCCTTCAGATTCAGCAGTGCGTTGAGCCCCAGCAGTTTTTCGCTGAACGTCCAGTCTTCGACACCGCTAAACACGTCGCTCAGCAAAGCATCTGGCGAACCGGCGCGGATACGTTTGTTGAAGTCGTACATCAAGGTTTCGGAGAGCGACGGGCGTTGCTGCAATGCACGATTTTCACGCCGCTTGTCATGCATCGACTGGTTGACCTCGGCAACGGGGACAGCCAGTTGCTTGACATCGGATGCGAATTTATCAAGTTGCCGTTTAAACAGATATTCGAATAGCCCCTGGCTTAGCGGGGTGAAGCTGATGTCCTTGGTAAATGACACCACGCCCAGTTTTTCATTGAGGAAGTCATTCTGATCGCTGCGGTTTAGTTGAGCGGCGAACACGCTTCGCAGCGACGACTGACCAAGCAGACTGGCGGCGAGACTGATCCGGCAGTTGTCTTCATTATCGGTGTGGTAAAAAACGCTGCCTTTATCGTCAGGCACATAAAGCAAGTAACGATCCTGGGTCGATTCATGAGTGAGACGGCAAATGATCAGTACGGCATTGACCAGATATTTGCCGAAGATCTGTACCGAACAGAGTTGAATCGGTGCGTTATTGAAAAGGTCACCATTGAGAATATCGTCATTGCCCTCGGTAAATTGAGTCAGCATGAATAACAGGAATTGTTGAATGTCTTTGCTGAAATATCGGTTGTAGGCGGCCATCCTCATATTGAGTTTGCCAAGCTGCACGGCCTGCAACTGGACGTTTGGCTCTTCAAATGTTCGAGTGATCAGTTTCTGGTATTGGTCACCGAGATCGAGCTTGCGACTCAACGCCGCAAATACTTGCGCAGTCATCTGCACGTTGGCGGCACTGTCGGCGGGTGTGTCCTGAGCGTCGGAAAGCGTTGCGCTATCGGCCGAGAAGTAATTAGCCGCAGCTTCGGCGTTGGTAAAGTTCAGCATCGCTGCTTGCAGCAAGGTACAGGCGTGTTTGGCTTTTTCCGAACGTGCCTTGGGGACGAGCCTGATGATGTCCTGAACCCTGAATCGGGTGCCGTAGGTCTTACGTAACTCGTCTCGAAGTATCCGCCCGCAGAACTTGTTGGGGGTGTCCAGGCTGGGCAGCAAAGTTTCAAAAAAAGTCTGGAGCGCGAGTGCCTTTTTCAGTGCGGATCGATACTCGGCGATTCTGGTTTGGTCGGCGTTCGGCAGTTTGCCGGACAGGCATTTTTCGACAATTGTTGCTTTGTCCCAGTCATTGATCTCATTGAAGACTTGAGTCAGTAAGTTGTCGTTCGTGGGCGTGCCAGGTTGTTGCTCCAATGGCAAAGTCATACAAGAAGTCTCATCGCGGAAGGAGACTCGATGTTAGGCGCAGTGAGTACAGAAAAATAACGCCATTAATGAATGGTTTAGGGGCGAAGTTCAGCTGGATTTTGAAAGTTTGACATATCTATGTACCGCACATTTGTCGAGAAAGTATGCCTGTTGCAATGCCAGTGAAAATGATCAGTTTTTATGTTTGCCGTTTTGTTTTAAATCGATAAGGTCAATGGCTCATACCTGCAATAAAGGACTATTGCGATGACGACCACTCAAAACAAAACCGAGCCTCGGGCGCCGACACCGAACGAAATACTCGGCACCTTGCTCGAAGCCACTGGCGATCTGGAGAGTGCCAAGGCACTGCAAAAGTGCCTGCCCGAGATACTCCTGAAAAGCTCGATTGACACCCTGGCTGCACTTGATCAAACCGTGCGTGACCTGCATGCCGTTCAGCTCAAGGTTGAAAAGGATCTGCTCCAGCTCAAACCCCTGAACACCTTCTGCATCACTGAATTGACCCGTGCGCTGAAAGACAAATGGCCGGCGGTGTTTGATGTCGAACAGGATCTTCTGAGTCTGCCGGGACCCGATTGTGGTTGTACGCCGACATCGACCGACAACAAGGGCATTGAAACCGTCCCGCATGCCACACAGACGCTGCTGCAGGCCGCCATGCAGAATTTCAGCGTAGACGAAGAAGCCGACGGTTTTCCCGAGGGCAGTCTGGTGCGGGTGAACAGTGCGCCGTCAGGTGTGGACGGCTTGACCCCGGCGGCATTCGCCAAACTCTGTCGTGAACTGGATCTGGGCAAGCGTTATCAGGAACATTTTCAGCAGGCGTTCGGCATCACCGAAAGCGACGGCAAGGTCGTCGCCACCAGCAGCATGACCCGCGACATCGCCACGATGAAAAAAAACCTGCTGCAACTGGATATGCATCTGGCCGGGCTCAGGTCGCACATCACGCCGGAAGGCGTGCGGATGCTCCAGCAATTGGCGGCCGCTGACGGCAAACCGTCCGCGCAAACCCTGCGGTACGGGCAAAGCCCCATGATCATGCAAGGCATCGAAATCCTCGACAGCTGCATCTGGGGCGTTGTGGTGTTTTCCGCGCGGTCGGTCGAGTCGTACCCGGACGAGTGGTGCCTGGTGTACATGGCCGGCGAGCCCGAACGGCCGCTGTATGAATACGCCAGTTTTACCGAGTTCAAGCAGTACCTCACGCAGCAACTGAGCGTGAAAAGCTACAAGGACTACTTCGCCAACAGCCTCGATGAGGATGATAAGGCAGACTTCTTCAAGACCTTCGCCAGCACCGCTGATCTGGGGCACATTCGGCAGTTGCCGATCAGCGTGCCGTTGTTCGAGTTCATGGTGCAGAGCCACGTCGGCAAGCTGCAGATCGATGCGCGCAAACTGGCTGTGCCGACCGCTGATATCGATGAGGATGTGCGGGATAAGCGCTTGCTCGATTTTCTTGAGTTGGGTGTGACGATTGCGACGGTGGCGGGATTTTTCGTGCCGGTCATCGGCCAATTGATGATGGGCGTCGCGGCCGGGCAGCTGCTGGCCGAGGTTTACGAAGGCGTCGAGGACTGGCGCCGGGGCGATCAGCAGGCGGCACTCTCGCATCTGTTCAGCGTGGCGGAAAACATTGCTTTGATGGGGTTGTTTGCCGGTGGGCAGAAGGCAGTGGGGTTGCTCGGGCGCAAACTGGTCAGTGCCCATCCGGAGTTTTTCGCGCAGTTCACCGCGATTACCCATCCGGCCGGAAAAGCACGGCTGTGGAAGCCTGATTTCGCCACGTATGAGCATCGGCTGCCGGAAGGTTTCACCGTGGCCGCCGACTCCGAGGAGATGTACGAGATCGGCGACAAGATCGTCGGTCGCGTCGACCATCGGATCGTCTCCGGCGCTATCGATGCGCAGACCCAGCGCTGGCGCCTCGACCATCCCCATCGCGCGCAAGCCTACGCGCCTGAGCTGGAGCGCCATGTCGAGGGCGGCTGGCGACTGGCGACCGAACATCCCGAACAGTGGACCAGCACGCCCTATACCCTCAAACGCATGGACCCGCATCTGAGTGAGTTCGCCGACAGCGATCTGGAGACGATGCGTCGACTCAGCGGCGTCAGCCACGAGCAATTGCAGCGTGCCTTTATCGACAACCTCGCGCTGCCCGTGCGCTTGCGCGACACCGTCGAGCGCCTGCGCATCGAGCGCGAGTTGAGTCAGCTCATCCGTGAGCTGCGCACAGGTGAAATTCACTCGGGTCAGCCTGTGCAGGAACAATTGCACGGCTTGCCGAAGTTGCCCGGCTGGCCGACGGACCGCTACATTGAGGTCAACGATAGCGAAGGCGTTGTTAGCGCAAGGTATCCCGCGCCCGCCATCCCTGACGATACGCTCAGCGTGGTGGTCAGCCAGGATCAGCTGGATTCCGGGCAATTGCTGCAGACGGTGATCGACGGCCTGTACCAGAAGGAGGTCGATACGCTGCTGAGCAGCAAAGTCAACGCCGCTGGCGAAAGTCAGGCGCTGGCGAAGAAGCTGGGCGCGGCGTTCAAGGCCGATCGTGCAGCGGTTTTCGAGCGCATGTATCAACGCTATGACCAGAGTGAAGTCGACGAGGTGAAGCAGTTGCGCAACGTGTTTGCCGAGCTTCCTGCGCGTTACGCTCAGCGCCTGATCGACCAGGCGCCGAGCGTCGAACGTGGGCATCTGCGCGCCACCGGGCGGGTGCCCCTGGGCCTGGCGCAAAAGGTCCGCGATGCCAGCGCTGCGGTGCGCCTGGATCGGGCGTTAAGCGGGTTTCACCTGCCGCAGATTGCCAATGCCGATAGCGAAAAACTGGCCATCCAGTTGTTGCCCCGTTTGCGCGGCTGGGACCCGGCCCTGCGTCTGACAGTGCGTGAGAAGACGCTGACCGGGCCGGTGCTTGAAGCCATCGGAGAGGCGTCGGCGACACCTTCGAATACGTGCACGCTGGTCAAATCGACCAGTGGTTATGAAGCATTCGCCGGTGACGGTAAATCTGTCGGGAGCGTGGCGGCGGGCCCGGACAGCCTCTATGCCGGCATCCTCAAGGCGTTGCCGCCGCGCCAGCGACTCGCCGCCGGTTTTCCCGATCCGGTTGACGCCGACAGTGCACGGCTGCGCAGTGAATTGCTTAATGTCGCACTGGATGAGCGTGAAGCCAGTGCGCGGATCTTGCGCGACGGCAAACTTGAGCCGCTGGTGGTTGAGCCTGCGTGTCTTCAGGCCGATCAAGCGCCGGCAACGCCGAGCCATCCCCGCGCGTTACTGCGCAAGGTCAGAAAGCTCTATCCCCGATTTTCTGAAACCCGGGCCAGTGAGTTTATCGATGGCTTGGGCAGTGACGTGCTGACCCGCGCCACCCGGGTACAAGCGTTGCTGACCGATCGTGCACATCTGCGCGAAGTGCTGGAAAAATGGAGTGAGGATCAGGACGCCATGAAAGCTGTGGGCGGCGACCTGCGTGAACTGCGGCGAAGCCGCAAGTGGGCCGCAGAGCAGATCGAGGACGGATTTCGACGGATTTATCTGGCGACCGATGAGCGTGGAAAATCAGTCTGCGCCCTGAATCTCGACGGCATGCGGGTGGGCAAACTGCCGACCTTACCGCCCGGGTTGAGTTTCGATCATATACAGCGGTTGTCGCTGAAAAACATGGCGCAGGACGACGACCTCGCTTATTTCCTCAAGGCCTTCAAACAGGTCGAATCGCTGGAACTCGACAACAACACACTCACCCGGCTGCCGGAAGTGCTGTCGCATATGCCCAAACTGGCCCGGTTGAGCCTGGCAGGCAACCAGATCAAATTGACCGAGCACACCCTGGCGAAACTCGGCCAGTTGCGCACCCTGCAGCAACTGAACTTGAGCGGTAACCCGTTGGGCGCAACCCCGGACGTCGGCAAGCTGTTTGATTTGCGTGCCTTGTCTCTGCGCGACACCCGCGCCACCGAATTGCCCAAAGGGCTTGCACGCCTGCCTTATCTCGACTGGGTGGACTTGCGCAATAACGAGATCAAGGACCTGCCTGCATGGCTGTTCAAGTCCTCCAGGCATTTCAGTCAGGCACTCAATTTGCGCGGTAATCCTCTGGCGCTGACCAGCCGCACTCATCTGACCGATTATCGAAAAAACATCGGTGTTGGCATGGGCTATCTGGAGGATGACATCGCCCGTCTTGACGAACAGCAGGCGCGCTCGTTGTGGTTCAAAGACGGAGCCGGTGAGGATTGGGGGCGGCGTAACCGCATCTGGACGGCATTCAAGGATGATCCAAGGGCCGAAGGCTTGTTTCATCTGCTCTCGGAACTGGGTAATACGGCCGATTCCGAAAAGGTCAGCGAAGACATGCATCGACGGGTCTGGGCGGTGCTTGAAACGGCCGAGCCCGACGCGATCCTCAGCGAGCAAGTGCTGAATCTGGCCGCCAACCCGATCAACTGTACCGACAGTGCGGCGATAAACTTCAGCCATCTCGAACTTGCGGTGGAAGTGAGCAGAGTGACGCGGATTGCGGACGGCCAAACCATCCGTGCGAAACCGCTGCTCAAGCTGGGTCGAGGTCTGTTTCGGCTGGACCAGCTCGACGCGATTGCGCGCGAACACTCACTCAAACATCCGAAGGCCGATCCGCTGGAAGTGAACCTGGCCTATCGCACCGGACTGGCCGATGCACTCGATCTGCCGGGGCAGCCACGGCATATGAAGTTTGCCGTGTTGGGCGCAGTGACCGAGGCCGATCTGGCGACGGCGAAGAACACGGTCAATGCCGCGGAACTGTCTTCCGAATGGCTGACGTTCATGCAGCGCCAACCCTTTTGGGGCGATTACCTGAAACGCACGTTTCCACGCAAGTTCGCCGCCATCGATGATACGTTCGCGCCGCAGATGAATACGGTTTTCGAACAGGCGACCCAACTGACCACCGCTGATTACCTGGCCCAGATGGACGCCATCAAATTAAAGCGAGAGCAAGCTGTCGACGCCGAACTCTCACGCCTGACCGACGATGCGATACGTCTGGCCGATCTGGGTCTCTGTTCGATAGCCGATGCGTGAGCTCTACTTGCCGCGAATCAATTGTCGCAGCGCGAAACGGTTCGGATGACAGGCCTCGGCGACGCTTCTTGGCAGCGGCAACGGCTCATTGTCCAGCCAGGCGGCGAGCAGTTCGCCAGACAGCGGCGCGGTGATCAGACCGCGTGAGCCATGCCCGCTGTTGACGTATAAACCGTCGAGCCATGGGCAGGCGATGTCCGGCACTTGCCGGGCATCCTTGCTTAGCGCGGCATAGGCTTGAATGAATGCTTCGCGGTCGGCGAGGGGACCGACGATCGGCAGGTAATCCGGGCTGGTGCAACGGAAGGCTGCTCGGCCCTGGAGGTCCTCAGGATCCTGCTGATCGATCTGCAGACGCGTCACCAGGTCGCTGGAAATCTCTTCGAGCATGGCCAGATTGCCAAAGTGCTCGGCGGTGGTCGGCGTCAGGTCGTTGCTGTTGAAATCGAAGCTGGCGCCAAGGGTGTGTTCGCCTAATCGTGCGGGGGCAACGTAACCTTCGGCGCACACCACGGTGGCCAGCGCCTGGCTCTGTTCGGTCTGTGCCAGTCGCGTGATCTGCCCGCGAATGCGCTTGAGTGGCAACTCGGCACTTTGCGCAAAACGCTTGATCTCGGCAGCACCGGCCAGCACCACGACCGGCGCGCTGGCGAGTAAACGGTCGCCGTCGAAGGCTTGCCACTGGTCATCGACCTTGCGCAGATCAAGCACTTCGCGATGGCTGAGCAATTCGACATTCGCTTGCGCCGTTTGCGCCTGACACAGCGCGGGTGGATGCACCCAACCACCTTCGGGATAGTACAAACCGCCGTGGGCCACACCGACGCCAGCGCGAGCTTGTGCCTCGGGCTGGTCGAGCCACAGCAACAGGTCTGGCGCAAACGCCTCCGCCAATTGCGCGTGGCGCTCGGCTTCCTTGGTGTTGAACGCCAGTTGCAGCACGCCGCAATCGTCCCAGTCGCGGCCGCGTTGCAGGGTTTCCAGCAGACGTCGGGTGTAGCCGAAACCGCTGACAATCAGTTGTGACAACGCGGTGCCATGGGCCGAGAGTTTCAGGTACAGCACGCCTTGCGGATTGCCGGACGCTTCCTGCGCAATGGCAGCGTGACGCTCGAGCAGACTCACATGCCAGCCGCGTGACGCGAGGCTGGCTGCCGTGGCGCAGCCGGCCAGACCGGCACCGATCACCAGCGCCCGGCGGTCACCGTTCAGCGGGGCAGGGCGTGCGAACCAGGGTTTTTCCGCTTGCGGCGGGGCAACGTGCTCGGGCCAGCCGAGGAATTCGCCACGGAGGATTTCCCATTTGTGGCCGATGCCCGGCGTGCGTTTCATCTTGAACCCGGCGGCGTTGAGCAAACGCCGCACCCACCCGGTGCTGGTAAAGGTGCTGATGGTCGAGCCGGGCGCGGCCAGTCGGGCCAGTTCGACGAACAGTTCAGCGGTCCACATGTCAGGGTTCTTCGCCGGGGCGAAACCGTCGAGAAACCACGCGTCGATCTGCGCGTCCAGCTGCGGCAATTGCTCGAGGGCATCACCGATCAACAGCGTCAGTGTCACTCGACCGTTGGCCAGGGTGATGCGCTGAAAGCCTTGATGGATCGCCACGTAATGCTTGAGCAACTGATCGGCGAGTGGCTTCAGCGCCGGCCATAACGCCAGTGCGCGTTGCAGGTCGGCGGGGCTCAGCGGGTACTTTTCGACACTGACAAAATGCAGACGCGCACTGGCCGAGGCATGCTCTTCGAACAGTTGCCAGGCGCAGAGAAAATTCAGCCCGGTGCCGAATCCGGTTTCGCCGATGACCAGTCGCCCGTCCGCCGGTAATGCCGCGAAGCGCTCGGCCAGACGGTTCTGCTCAAGAAACACATAACGGGTCTCCTCCAGCCCCGACTGGTCGGAAAAATACACGTCATCGAACACCCGCGAACGCGGGCGTCCCTGGTCATCCCAGTCGAGTTGGGCGTGGGGCATTACAGGTTTCATGGCAGGCTCGGCAGCAACAAGGCCGCCATTCTAGCCGATCGCGCAGGGCCTGCTTGATCCAAGGCAAGCCTTGTATTGGTCGCCTAAAGGACAATCGATGATTCAGGATTGGATATAAGGATTTATGTGGCGAGGGAGCTTGCTCCCGCTGGGTTGCGAAGCGGCCCCGAAATCGGACGAATCGTGTATGTCTGACTCCCCGCGCCAGCATGATTGGCGCCTGCTGCGCAGTCGAGCGGGAGCAAGCTCCCTCGCCACAGGATCGTCGTTCACATCGCTTGCTGTGAGGCGGGAATTTCTCCGCCTTGCCCGTGCCCAATCCGCTAGTCTTGCTGAACCCTGGAAGGAGCCGTCCCATGTTTGAATCCGCTGAAATCGGTCACGCCATCGACAAAGACACTTATGAGTCCGCCGTTCCTGCACTGCGTGAAGCACTGCTGGAAGCGCAGTTCGAGTTGCAGCAGCAAAAGCGTTTCCCGGTGATCATTTTGATCAACGGTATCGAGGGCGCGGGCAAGGGCGAGACGGTCAAATTGCTCAACGAGTGGATGGACCCGCGCCTGATCGAGGTTCGCACCTTCGATCAGCAGACCGACGAAGAACTGGCGCGGCCACCGGCCTGGCGTTACTGGCGGATGTTGCCGGCCAAGGGGCGGATGGGGATTTTCTTCGGCAACTGGTACAGCCAGATGCTCCAGGGTCGGGTGCATGGATTGTTCAAGGACCCGCGCCTGGACCAGGCGATCAACGCCGCCGAGCGTCTGGAAAAAATGCTCTGCGATGAAGGCGCGCTGATCTTCAAGTTCTGGTTTCACCTGTCCAAAAAACAGATGAAGGCGCGGCTCAAGGCCCTCGCCGACGATCCGTTGCACAGCTGGCGCATCAGTCCGCTGGACTGGCAGCAGTCGGAAACCTACGACAAGTTCGTCAAGTACGGCGAGCGTGTGTTGCGTCGTACCAGTCGCGACTATGCGCCGTGGCACATCATCGAAGGCGCCGATGCGCATTACCGCAGTCTGGCGGTCGGCAAGATTCTGCTCGAGGGTTTGCAAAACGCCCTGAAGCGACCGGACGTGCATCCCCACGATGTCAGTGCGGCGCCATTGGGCACGGCAGTCGATCAGTTGAACCTGCTCGACAGCCTCGACCTGACCCAGCGCCTGGACAAGAAGGACTATGAAGAACAACTGATCACCGAGCAGGCGCGGCTGTCCGGGCTGATGCGCGATAAACGCATGCGCCGCCACGCCTTGGTGGCCGTGTTCGAAGGCAACGACGCGGCAGGCAAGGGCGGGGCGATTCGCCGGGTCGCAGCCGCACTCGACCCGCGCCAGTACAACATCGTGCCGATTGCCGCGCCGACCGAAGAGGAGCGCGCGCAGCCTTACCTGTGGCGGTTCTGGCGGCATATTCCGGCGCGGGGCAAGTTCACCGTGTTCGACCGTTCCTGGTATGGCCGAGTACTCGTGGAGCGGGTCGAAGGCTTCTGCAGTACCGCCGACTGGATGCGTGCCTACGGCGAGATCAACGACTTCGAGGAGCAGGTCGACGACGCTGGCGTGATCGTGGTCAAGTTCTGGCTGGCCATCGACAAGGACACGCAAATGGAGCGTTTCCAGGAACGCGAAGAGATTCCGTTCAAGCGCTTCAAGATCACCGAAGACGACTGGCGTAACCGCGACAAGTGGGACGACTACCGCGCCGCCGTCGGCGACATGGTCGACCGCACCAGCACCGAGATTTCTCCGTGGACGTTGATTGAGGCCAACGACAAGCGCTGGGCGCGGGTCAAGGTGTTGCACACGATCAACCGGGCACTGGAAGAGGCGTTTGAGAAGTCCGACAAGAAGGCTAAAAAGCACAAGGACTGAACCGATGGACACGCATACGCGGGGTGAATGATTGTCGCGGTCGGTAATCGGGTGGACTTATGCTCAGGTCCACTTTCAACCGACAACAACAATGAGGTATGCCATGCGTGAAGTGGTGATCGTCGACAGCGTACGGACCGGCCTGGCCAAGTCCTTTCGCGGCAAGTTCAACCAGACCCGCCCTGACGACATGGCGGCGCACTGCGTCAACGCGCTGCTGTCGCGCAATGACATCGATCCGGCCAGCGTCGAGGATTGCATCGTCGGCGCCGGTTCCAACGAAGGCGCGCAGGGCTACAACATCGGTCGCAACGTCGCGGTGCTCTCGCAACTGGGCACAGGCGTGGCGGGCATGACCCTCAACCGATTCTGTTCGTCGGGTTTGCAGGCGATTGCGATTGCCGCCAACCAGATCGCCTCGGGTTGCAGCGACATCATCGTCGCCGGCGGTGTCGAGTCGATCAGCCTGACGATGAAAAGCGTCAATACCGATCACCTGATCAACCCGCTGCTCAAACAGCAGTCACCGGGCATCTATTACACGATGGGCCAGACCGCCGAAGTGGTCGCGCGGCGTTATGGCGTCAGCCGCGAGGCGCAGGATCGCTATTCCCTGCAAAGCCAGATTCGTACCGCTCAAGCGCAGGCCTCCGGGTTGTTCAACGATGAAATCGTGCCGATGGCGGTGAAGTATCGCGTCGAGGACAAGAACAGCGGTGAAGTGCAGATTCTCGATGGCATCGTTGACCGTGACGACTGCAACCGCCCGGACACCACTTACGAAAGCCTCGCCGGGTTGAAGCCGGTGTTTGCCGAAGACGGTTCGGTGACGGCGGGTAACTCGTCGCAGTTGTCCGATGGCGCTTCGATGACGCTGGTGATGAGCCTGGAGAAAGCGCTGCAACTGGGTCTCAAGCCGAAAGCGTTTTTCCGTGGTTTTGCGGTCGCCGGTTGCGAGCCGGATGAAATGGGCATCGGTCCGGTTTTCTCGGTGCCGAAACTGCTCAAGACCAAGGGCTTGCAAGTGGCGGATATCGATTTGTGGGAACTCAACGAGGCGTTCGCGTCGCAGTGCCTGTACAGCCGTGATCGGCTGGAGATCGACAACGAGAAGTACAACGTCAATGGCGGCTCGATTTCCATTGGTCACCCGTTCGGCATGACCGGGTCGCGTCAGGTCGGGCATCTGGTGCGGGAGTTGCAGCGGCGTAATCTGCGTTATGGCATCGTCACCATGTGCGTTGGTGGCGGGATGGGTGCGACGGGGTTGTTTGAGGCGGTGCGTTAAGCGCTGACCTGTTTGTTGTCTGATCTACCGCTTTCGCGAGCAGGCTCGCTCCCACAGGTGATCGCATTCCCCTGTGGGAGCGAGCCTGCTCGCGAATGAATTCACCACGGACTAGCGGTTGGAGTCCTGCAACTGCATCCGCGCGATATAAGCCCGGATTTCCAGCTCAGCCTTTTCGGCACTGTCGAACGGCCCCTCAAGGGTATTTTCCCGCGTGCTGAAAAACAGTTCGCCATTGACCCGGCATATCCGATCGCTGCGAAAGTGCGTGGCGGGGGCGGGGTCCTGGCGGCGCATGCCTAACATGACGGGTCTCCTTGATGGCGGTGGCGGTGGATACAATGAGCTTATGCCTGAAGCACTTACCCTGCCTGCTCTGCCGATCAACGGCACACGTCAATTTAATGCTGCGACCTGCACAGTTTCATTCGCGGCGTGTCCGGAACTGTCCCTGTGTTGCGTGCGTTGCCAAGCCTAGAATGAGCGCACTTGTCAGCAGGCTTCGGGGTTCGCATGCACATTTCATCGGGTCGCTGGGTGTACGGCTTGTTCCTGGCGCTGCTGACGGCGTTGTTGTGGGGCATCCTGCCGATCAAGCTCAAACAGGTCTTGCTGGTGATGGACCCGATCACGGTGACCTGGTTTCGCCTGACGGTGTCCGGTGGCTGCCTGTTCATTTATCTGGCTGCGGTCAAACGTCTGCCGAGCCGCAAAGTGCTCGGGCCGAAGGGCGGCTGGCTGGTATTGATGGCGGTGCTCGGGCTCGTCGGTAACTACGTTCTGTACCTGATGGGCCTGAATCTGCTGAGTCCCGGCACTGCGCAACTGGTGGTGCAGATGGGGCCGATCATGTTGTTGATCGCCAGTCTGTTTGTGTTCAAGGAACGCTTCAGCATCGGCCAGGGCATTGGTCTTGCGGTGTTGTTGATCGGTTTTGTGCTGTTCTTCAATCAGCGTCTGGCGGAGTTGCTGACCTCGCTGTCGGATTACACCGCCGGGGTGTTGCTGGTGCTGCTGGCGTCGACGGTCTGGACCTTTTATGCGCTGGGTCAGAAGCAGTTGCTGACGGTGTGGAATTCGCTGCAAGTGATGATGGTGATCTACCTGTTCTGCGCATTGTTGCTGACGCCTTGGGTGCATCCGCTCGAAGCACTTGAGTTAAGCCCGTTGCAGGGCTGGCTGTTGTTGGCGTGCTGCTTGAACACCTTGATTGCCTATGGCGCGTTTGCCGAAGCGTTGGCGCACTGGGAGGCGTCGCGGGTCAGTGCGACGCTGGCGATCACGCCATTGGTGACGTTCAGTGCGGTGGCGATTGCCGCAT
This sequence comes from Pseudomonas sp. NPDC087598, assembly GCF_044743525.1. Lineage (NCBI taxonomy): Bacteria > Pseudomonadati > Pseudomonadota > Gammaproteobacteria > Pseudomonadales > Pseudomonadaceae > Pseudomonas > Pseudomonas sp. NPDC087598. The sequence goes on from NZ_JBIUWQ010000022.1 coordinate 69,390, forward strand.
GGATGTGGCCGGAATACGTGCATGCCGAGCAGATCAACGGTCTGGGCTACGGCGGGGCAGTGCTGGTGGTGCTGGGGTCGGCGCTGGTGGCGTTGGGGCCGTCGTTGATTGCCGGATTGAAGGCGCGGCGGATGAAGGTGGCGGCAGGTTGAACCGCGTCGACCTCATTCGCGAGCAGGCTCGCTCCCACCATTGATCGCAATCCCATGTCGGAAATGCGATCGAATGTGGGAGCGAGCCTGCTCGCGAAGACGGACATCGAGGCGCTAGAGAACTCAGCCCTTGGCGCCAGCCTCGATCATGTTCTCCGGCCGCACCCACGCATCGAACTGTTCATCAGTCAGATAGCCCAGTTCCAGCGCCGCCTCACGCAAGGTCAACCCCTCGCTGTAAGCCTTCTTGGCGATTTCCGCCGACTTGTCGTAGCCAATGTGCGGATTCAGTGCCGTCACTAGCATCAAGCCACGTTCCAGATGTTTCGCCATGACTTCGGCGTCCGGCTCAAGACCGGCAATGCAGTGCTGCTGGAAGTTGCTGCAGCCATCGCCGAGCAGGCGGATCGATTGCAGCAGGTTGTGGATGATCACCGGCTTGTACACGTTCAACTGCAAGTGGCCCTGACTGGCGGCGATGCCGACGGTCACGTCATTGCCCAGCACCTGGCAGGCGAGCATCGACAGCGCTTCGCACTGAGTCGGGTTGACCTTGCCGGGCATGATCGAGCTGCCCGGCTCGTTGGCCGGCAAGCGCACTTCGGCAAAACCCGCGCGGGGGCCAGAGCCGAGCAGGCGCAGGTCGTTGGCGATTTTCATCAGCGCCACGGCGAGGGTTTTCAGCGCCCCGGACAGACTGGTCAGCGGCTCGTGGCCGGCCAGTGCGGCGAACTTGTTCGGTGCGGTGACGAACGGCAGGCCCGACAGCGCGGCGAGTTCCGCCGCAATCGCCTCGCCAAAACCGTGCGGCGAGTTCAGCCCGGTACCGACAGCGGTGCCGCCCTGCGCCAATTCACACACCGCCGGCAGCGCGGCGCGGATCGCCCGTTCGGCGTAATCCAGTTGCGCTATGAACCCGGACAATTCCTGGCCGAAGGTGATTGGCGTCGCATCCATCATGTGCGTACGGCCGGTTTTCACCAGTTTCATGTGGCGAGCGGCGAGTTCAGCGAGACCACCGGACAGCTCGGCAATCGCCGGCAGCAACTGCTCCTGCACGGCTTTGACCGTGGCGATGCTCATGGCGGTCGGGAAACAGTCGTTGGAGCTTTGCGAACGGTTGACGTGATCGTTCGGGTGCACCGGCGTCTTGCCGCCGCGCGGATTGCCGGCCAGTTCGTTGGCGCGACCGGCGATCACTTCGTTGACGTTCATGTTGCTCTGGGTGCCGCTGCCGGTCTGCCAGACCACCAGTGGAAACTGGTCGTCATGCTGGCCGTCGAGCACTTCGTCGGCGGCTTGTTCGATCAGGCGTGCGATGTCGGCGGGCAGGTCGCCGTTGCGGTCGTTGACCCGTGCGGCGGCTTTCTTGATCAGGGCCAGGGCGTGCAATACCGGCAGCGGCATGCGTTCCTGACCAATGGCGAAGTTGATCAGCGAGCGTTGCGTCTGAGCACCCCAGTAGGCGTCGTCCGGGACATCGATCTGGCCCAGGCTGTCGGTTTCGATACGGCTCATCGTGCACACTCCTGTTGGTCTGTTTGCGCAGTTTAGGCCGGTGTCGGCCCAGGTGGTTCCCTCGATCCGATTGTTGACCGGCAAATCCCCGTCAATCAAGCGCGGCAAGGCCCGGGGGTTGAGCCGCAGCGATTTTTAGGCGCAGAATGGTCGCCCTTGGGGTTTTACCTCGCTTTGCTTAAAAGGAAACTCGATGACTCGTCTTCGTGCCATCTGTACCGCGGTTGCACTGGTTTGCGCCAGCGGCCAGGTGCTTGCCGATACCGCCAGCCACAACGCCAGTGCCGAAGCTTTCCTGACCCTGGCGCACGCTGACAAGCTGGGCACCCCGGTGTACATGCAAGTGCAGCAAATGTTCGCCCAGCGTTTTGAACAGACCAAAGCCCCGGAATCCAAGAAAGCCACTCTGGAAACCTACCAGGCCAAGGCCAACGCCGCTCTGGACCAGGCCATTGGCTGGAACAAGCTGAAGCCGGACATGGTCAAGCTCTACACCAGCAACTTCAGCGAATCCGAACTCAAGGATCTGGTCGCGTTCTACCAGTCGCCACTGGGCAAGAAAGTCCTGGAAAAAATGCCGCAGCTGACTCAGCAATCGGCCCAGATGACTCAGGCCAAGCTGGAAAGCGCGGTGCCGGTGGTCAACAAGTTGCTTGACGACATGACCAACGAGCTGGCCCCGAAAGGCGCTGCTCCGGCCAAGAAGAAGTAAGCGGAGTTCGTGATGACCATGCAACAACGCATCGAATCGACGCTGGGCCTGCTGCAGCCTGAGCATCTGCAAGTGCTGGATGAAAGCCACATGCACAGTCGCGGGTTACAGACGCACTACAAAGCCGTGGTGGTCAGCGCGCAGTTCGAAGGCCTGAACCGGGTCAAGCGCCACCAGAAAGTCTACGGCACGCTCGGCGAGCTGATGGGCGAGTTCCATGCGTTGGCGCTGCACACCTACACCCCGCAGGAATGGGCAGAGATCGGCGCCGCCCCGGCGTCGCCGACCTGTGCCGGCGGAAGCAAACACTGATATTGGACGGTTTTGTTCGTGGTGCTTTGTGGTGAGGGGATTTTTGTGGCGAGGGGATTTATCCCCGATGGGTTGCGCAGCAGCCCCAAAACCACAGAACTCGATATACCTGAAAAAACGCATTATCAGGGTTTGGGGCCGCTTCGCGACCCATCGGGGATAAATCCCCTCACCACAGGTTCTGTGTTGCCACAGGCATCTCAGTAAATCCAAAACACATCGTGTTTTTGCTAGAATCCGCAACGCGCCGCTCACCCGGCGCGTTTTTTTTTGAATCCGGTTCACCCTTTACGAGGGTAGCCACCTGGAGAAATACCCATGACACAACCGATTGTCGTGGCGGCACTGTATAAGTTCGTCACCCTCGAAGATTACGTCAACCTGCGCGAGCCGCTGCTGCAAGCGATGGTCGACAACGGTATCAAAGGCACGCTGCTGATCGCCGAAGAAGGCATCAACGGCACGGTTTCCGGTACGCGCGAAGGCATCGACGGCCTGCTCGCCTGGCTCAAGAACGACCCGCGCATGATCGACATCGATCACAAGGAATCGTACTGCGACGAGCAACCGTTCTACCGCACCAAGGTCAAGCTGAAGAAAGAGATCGTCACCCTCGGTGTCGAAGGCGTCGACCCGAATAAAAAGGTTGGCACCTACGTTGATCCGCAAGACTGGAACGCGTTGATCAGCGACCCGGAAGTGCTGTTGATCGATACGCGCAACGACTACGAAGTGTCGATTGGCACCTTCGAAGGCGCCATCGATCCGAAAACCACCAGTTTTCGCGAATTCCCCGACTACATCAAAGAACACTTCAACCCGGCCGTGCACAAGAAGGTCGCGATGTTCTGCACCGGTGGTATTCGTTGCGAGAAAGCGTCGAGCTACATGCTCGGCGAAGGCTACGAAGAGGTTTACCACCTCAAGGGCGGCATCCTGAAGTACCTCGAAGAGGTGCCGCAGGAAGAAACCAAGTGGCAGGGCGACTGCTTCGTGTTCGACAACCGCGTGACCGTGCGCCACGACCTCAGCGAAGGCGACTACGATCAATGTCATGCCTGCCGCACGCCGGTCAGCGTTGAAGATCGCGCCTCCGAGCATTACGTCGCCGGTATCAGCTGCCCGCACTGCTGGAACAGCCTGAGCGAGAAAACCCGTCGCAGCGCCACCGATCGCCAGAAGCAGATCGAACTGGCCAAGGCGCGCAATCAGCCGCACCCGATCGGCTACAACTATAAGCAAGCATCCACCGAGGCTTAACCATGTCTGCGCGCCTGCTCTATGTAATGGATCCGATGTGTTCCTGGTGCTGGGGGTTCGCTCCGGTGGCCAAGGCACTGGTCGAGCAGGCGCAAGCCGCCGGGGTCGAGCTGCACCTTGTGGTGGGCGGTTTGCGCACCGGCAGCGGGGCGGCGCTGGAACCGACGACTCGGCGCTACATTCTTGAGCACTGGCAAGCGGTCACCGAGGCCACCGGCCAGCCGTTCAAGCTAGAGGGAGCGTTGCCTGAGGGTTTTGTTTACGACACCGAGCCTGCCTGCCGTGCGATCGTCACGGCGCGCAGCCTCGCACCCGATTGTGCGTGGAAACTGGTCGGGCTGATCCAACAGGCGTTTTACGTTGAAGGTCGCGACGTCACCCAGGCCAGCGTGCTGGTGGAATTGGCGGAACAGGCCGGCGTGCCGCGTATCGAATTTGCTGCGTTGTTCGATCATGCGGATCAACACAAAGCGACCCAGGCCGATTTCAGTTGGGTGCAGGATCTGGGCATCGCCGGTTTTCCGACCTTGCTTGCTGAACGCAACGGCCAACTGGCGCTGCTGACCAACGGCTATCAACCGCTCAGCGAGTTATCGCCATTGCTCGGTCGCTGGCTGGAGCGCGCAGCCTGTGCCTGACCGGGCCGATGACACGCCAGCCGTAAAGCGTGTCGACCGGCTGAGCTGGGCAGAAGTCCGGCGTCTGGCACTCCATCACAAAAAATCCCTGTGGATCGCCAACGGTGTGGCCGTGCTGGCGACGCTGTGCAGTGTGCCGATTCCGCTGCTGCTGCCGTTGCTGGTCGACGAAGTCTTGCTCGGTCACGGCGATGCCGCGTTGAAAATCATGAACCATGTGCTGCCGACAATGTGGCAGCAGGCGGCGGGTTATATCGGTCTGATGCTGGTAGTCACCCTGACCCTGCGTTGTAGCGCATTGTGCTTTGGCGTGTTGCAGTCGCGGCTGTTCGCACGGCTGGCCAAGGACATCGTCTATCGCATCCGCGTGCGCCTGATCGACCGGCTGAAGCGCATTTCCCTCGGCGAATATGAAAGTCTGGGCAGCGGCACGGTGACCACGCATCTGGTCACGGACCTGGACACCCTCGACAAGTTTGTCGGTGAAACCCTCAGCCGTTTTCTGGTGGCGATGCTGACGCTGGTCGGCACCGCGAGCATCCTGATGTGGATGCACTGGAAACTGGCGCTGCTGATTCTGCTGTTCAATCCGCTGGTGATCTACGCCACGGTGCAGTTGGGCAAACGGGTCAAGCACCTGAAGAAACTCGAGAACGACAGCACGGCGCGTTTCACCCAGGCGCTGAGCGAAACCCTCGATTCGATCCAGGAAGTGCGTGCGGGCAACCGTCAGGGTTACTTCCTCGGCCGGCTCGGATTGCGAGCGCAGGAAGTGCGCAACTACGCGGTCAACTCGCAGTGGAAAACCGACGCTTCCAACCGCGCCAGTGGTCTGCTGTTCCAGTTCGGTATCGATATATTCCGTGCGGCGGCGATGCTTACCGTACTGTTTTCCGACCTGTCGATCGGCCAGATGCTCGCGGTATTCAGTTACCTGTGGTTCATGATCGGCCCGGTGGAACAGCTGCTGAATCTGCAATACGCCTACTACGCGGCCGGCGGTGCGCTGGCGCGGATCAACGAGTTGCTGGCACGTGCCGATGAGCCGCAGTACCCGGGTGGTGTCGATCCGTTCAAGGGCCGCGACACCGTGGGCATTCAGGTGCAAGGCCTGAGCTTCGGTTACGGCGACGAACTGGTGCTGAATCAGCTGGACCTGTCCATCGCTCCCGGTGAGAAGGTGGCGATTGTCGGTGCCAGCGGCGGTGGCAAAAGCACCTTGGTGCAGTTGCTGTTGGGGCTGTACACGCCGCTGGCGGGGACTATCCGTTTCGGCGGTTCGACTCAGCAGGAAATCGGCCTGGAGACGGTTCGCGAAAACGTCGCCGTGGTGTTGCAGCACCCGGCGCTGTTCAATGACACCGTGCGCGCCAACCTGACCATGGGCCGCACCCGCAGTGACGAAGCCTGTTGGCAGGCACTTGCAATCGCCCAACTCGAACCCGCCATTCGCGCATTGCCGGACGGCCTCGACAGCATCGTCGGGCGTTCCGGCGTGCGTTTGTCTGGCGGTCAGCGCCAGCGTCTGGCGATTGCGCGAATGATCCTCGCGGAGCCGAAAGTGGTGATCCTCGACGAAGCCACCTCGGCCCTCGACGCCGCCACCGAATACAACTTGCATCAAGCCATGGCGCGCTTTCTCAATGGCCGCACCACGCTGATCATTGCCCACCGCTTGTCGGCGGTAAAGCAGGCTGACCGGGTGTTGGTTTTCGATGGCGGGCAGGTTGCCGAAGATGGCGATCATCAGCAATTGATTGCCGATGGCGGGCTGTACGCGAAGCTCTATGGCCACCTGCAACAAATCCAGCGCCCTTGAGTTTTATCCGCGTTTCTGTGCTTAGTGCTTGAATTGCTTTGAGTAAAGACGCCCGGAATACCTCCGCAGACAACCAGGTTGCACGATCGACATAGTGGACGGCAGAGCTGCCCCTTTGACATGTCGAAAATTAGCCTAGGCTGAGCTGTCAGGAGCGGTATTTTCCGGTGTTCAACTGGCAGTGCTTGCGCAAGGGATCTCATGAAGCAAAAGCGGACTCTCGGAACGCCACGGTTGTTGGGCATCGTCTGGCCATTTATTGCCGTCGTGTTATTTCAGGCCTTGTTGGGGGGCGTGAGCCTTTACGTGCTGTCGGCCGTTCGTGGCTATGTGGCAGGGGAGAGCCTCTGGTCCAAGGGCCAGAAAGACGCCATCTACTATCTCAACCTGTACGCCGACAGTCGTGACGAGACGATTTTCCTTAAATACCAGAATGCGATTGCCGTGCCTCAGGGTGGCCATCAGTTGCGCCTGGCGCTGGATCGCCAGCCGCCGGATCTGGCTGCTGCGCGCGAAGGCATTCTGAAGGGCGGCAACCACCCGGATGACGTCTCCAGCCTGATCTGGCTGTACCTCAACTTCCGGCATTTCAGCTATCTGGAAACCGCCATCGACCGCTGGACCGTGGGTGACGCCTATCTGGTCGAACTCGATGACGTGGCGCGCGAAATGCACCGCAGCATCTCGCAGGACACCGCCAGCAGCGCCGATATCCAGGGCTGGAAGGCGCGGATCTTTGCCATCAACGACGGCGTGACCCCAGCGGCGAAAGCCTTCAGCGACGCTTTGGGCGAAGGTTCGCGGATGATCCTGCGGTTGCTGCTGCTCACCAACCTGGCCACGGCGCTGGGGTTGATCGTGCTGGCCTTGTGGCGCACCCACAAACTGCTCAAGCAGCGTCATGCCTTCGCCGAAGCGCTGCAGCTGGAGAAAGACCGGGCGCATGTCACGTTGCAATCGATTGGCGATGGCGTGATCACCACCGACGTGACCGGCGCCATCGATTACATGAATCCCGCCGCCGAAGCCATGACGCACTGGAAGGCCGAGCAGGCTGCGGGGCTACCGCTGGCGGCGCTGTTCAACTTGCTCGACGACAACGCCCAGACCGAAGGCCTGACCCTGATCGAGCACATTCTCAGTGGTCAGCTCAGTGGTGGCAGCGAGCACTCCAAGCTGATCCAGCGCCTGGATGGCAGCACGGTGTCGGTGACGCTGGTCGGCGCGCCGATCCGCAATAGCAGCAAGGTCATTGGCACGGTACTGGTGCTGCACGACATGACTCAGGAGCGGCAATACATCGCCAATCTGTCGTGGCAGGCCACCCATGATGCGCTGACCGGGCTGGCCAACCGCCGCGAGTTTGAATATCGCCTGGAACAGGCATTGCACAACCTCACGCGCCAGTCCGGGCGGCATGCGCTGATGTTCCTCGATCTGGATCAATTCAAACTGGTCAACGACACCTGCGGTCATGCCGCCGGCGATGAACTGTTGCGGCATATCTGCACGTTGCTGCAGTCGGGCCTGCGCGAGGGCGACACGCTGGCGCGACTCGGTGGTGACGAGTTCGGCATTCTGCTGGAGAACTGCGCGCCGGAGGCGGCGGAGAAAATCGCCGAGTCGCTGCGTCAGACCGTGCAGAACCTGCATTTTGTCTGGAAAGGGCGGCCCTTCCTGACCACTGTGAGTATTGGCCTGGTGCATGTCGCGCAAACGCCGACAACCCTTGAAGCCTCGCTGCGCGCTGCCGATATGGCCTGCTACATGGCCAAGGAGAAGGGCCGTAACCGCGTGCAGGTCTACCATGCCGACGATTCCGAGCTGTCGCTGCGCTTCGGCGAAATGGCCTGGGTACAACGATTGCACATGGCGCTGGAAGAAAACCGCTTCTGCCTCTACGCCCAGGAAATCTCGCCGCTGAAACCGAGCGATGGCAAGGGTGGACACATCGAGATCCTGCTGCGTCTGCATGATGAAGCCGGCCGGATGATCCTGCCGGACAGTTTCATTCCCGCCGCCGAGCGTTATGGCTTGATGAGTCAGTTGGATCGTTGGGTAGTGCAAAACGTATTCAAGGTTATTGCTCAATGTATTGCACAAGAACATCAAGGCCCATTAGCAATGTGTGCGATTAATCTGTCAGGCATTACTATCGGAGATGACGCGTTTTTGCACTTCCTGCGGGAACAATTTGTTATTCATTCTATTCCGCCTGAAATGATTTGTTTTGAAATTACTGAAACCAGTGCAATTTCAAACTTGGGCAGTGCAATCAGATTTATTAATGAACTCAAAGGCTTGGGTTGTTATTTCTCACTGGATGACTTTTGTGCCGGAATGTCTTCGTTCGCTTATCTGAAACATTTGCCTGTAGACTTCCTGAAGATCGACGGGAGTTTCGTAAAGGATATGCTGGACGACCCGATTAACCGCGCAATGGTCGAAGTGATCAATCACATCGGCCATGTCATGGGTAAGCAGACAATTGCCGAGTTTGTTGAAACAACCCAGATCGAGCAGGCATTGCTTGAGATTGGTGTGGATTACGCTCAGGGTTATGTTATTGAACGCCCGCAATTGTTTACCTGCGACAGTTTGCTAAGTCGGCCCGCCAGACCGCAGCCGCTGTTATTCAAAGCGCCTGGCACGTTCCGTTGAAGTCTCTCGCCGATCCTTACAATCACAAATCAAAAGGAGCCGAACAGTGATCGACACATTCAACCGAACCGGACCACTCATGGAAGCTGCAAGTTATCCCGGCTGGGCACAACAGCTGATAGAGGATTGCAGCGAGAGCAAGCGCCGGGTTGTCGAACATGAGTTGTATCTGCGCATGCGTGATAACAAGCTCAGTGCCAAAACCATGCGTCAGTACCTGATCGGGGGCTGGCCGGTGGTTGAGCAATTTGCCTTGTACATGGCGCAGAATCTCACCAAAACCAAATTTGCCCGTCACCCGGGCGAAGACATGGCGCGGCGCTGGTTGATGCGCAACATCCGCGTTGAACTCAATCACGCCGATTACTGGGTGCACTGGAGTCGCGCGCACGGCGTCAGTCTGGAAGATCTTCAGGCTCAGCACGTGCCGCCGGAACTGCATGCTCTGAGTCATTGGTGCTGGCATACCAGTTCTGCCGATTCGCTGATCGTGGCCATCGCCGCGACCAACTACGCTATCGAAGGCGCGACCGGGGAGTGGTCGGCGCTGGTCTGTTCCAACGGGGTGTACGCCGCCGCGTTTCCCGAAGAAGACCGAAAGCGGGCGATGAAGTGGCTGAAGATGCACGCCCAATACGACGATGCTCACCCTTGGGAGGCGCTGGAAATCATCTGCACCCTGGCGGGCATGAACCCGAGCAAGGCGTTGCAGGCCGAGCTGCGTCAGGCGGTGTGCAAGAGCTATGACTATATGTATCTGTTCCTGGAGCGCTGCATGCAGCTCGAAACGTCTGAGCGCTTGCTGGTAAGCCGTGAGCGCCGGGCGGTAGTCGAGAGCTGATTAGCCGCGTAAAAATGTAAGAGTGAGCCTGCTCGCGATGGCGGACTGTCAGCCAACATCATTGTTGAATGTCAGATCGCTATCGCGAGCAGGCTCACTCCTACAGTTGTTTTTGGTGGGGAGATTCAGCCCGCCATCGCCAAGCGATTACGTCCTTCGCGTTTGGCCACGTACAGCGCACTGTCCGCACGACGCAACAGACTCTCCGCCGACTCGCCCGGGAGCAAGGTCGAGCAGCCCAGACTGACCGTCAGCTCGATCAACTGCCCATCCGCGTAATACTCCGCAGCCTGTGCCGCATAGCGCAGGCGCTCGCCAACCATCGCCGCCGCTTCCCGGCTGGTGTTGGACAGCAGGATCAGAAACTCTTCCCCGCCATAGCGAAACACCATGTCGACGTTGCGCAACTGGCCCTTGATCGAGGCGGCCACGGCTTTGAGCACGGTGTCGCCAGCGCTGTGTCCGTGACTGTCATTGACGCGTTTGAAGTGATCGATATCGAGCATCAGCACCGATAACGGTTGCAGGTGCCGACGCGACATTTCGATCTCGCGTTGCAGTGTCTGCTCCATGGCGATGCGGTTGCCGGCACCGGTCAACGGATCACGCAGCGCGCTTTGCGTTGCGGCGCGGTAGAGCAGGGCATTGCGCATCGGAAACAGCAACGACGACAGCAGCGATTCGAGATTGCCCTGATCCTGTTCGTTGAAGCGCTGATTGCGGCGGAACACCAGTTCGCCCATGTGCTCGCCTTCATGGCTCAGGCTGTAGCTGACCGAGTGGTGGCCTCGAGCGCCAAACTCCAGGCGCAGGTCACTGCCCTGATGCACGTAGCTCAAGGCATCCAGCGGCACAAGACGTTGCACTTCGCGAAAAAACAGACCGAGAATCCGTTGCGGCTCAAGACTGGTTTGCAGTTGCAGGCTCATTTGCTGGCGCAGTTGCGCCAGGCTGGTCGGACGCTCCAGAAGCGGAGGGAGCTGACCAAAGCCCAGGCGTTGCAATTTGGCACTGTCAAAGTCAATTGCATTGGTCTGGGAGGGTGATTTCATATGGCGTGAGCCCCTAAGCAGTAAGTCTGTCTTACAGGCTGGGTGAGAGCGGCTATGGGCTGCGCGTCATACTGATCCATCAGTCCCGTAGGACATTTGGCGTAAGTTTAGTCTGCCTGATGACGATTAGTCAGCTATCGAATCAGGCCTTGCCCCATTGCCTTCACACGGCATGCTTTGAGGAAATTTAGAGCGAAAGTCGTGCCATTCGGTTCGGTTTTATTTAACCCGTTATAAATCAACGACTTGATGTGAGAGGCGAGAAGGGCGTGCTGGATATTTGACTGTTATGTGACGGCCGGCGGCGGCAAATGCATGCCGCGACGGGAATCCGCCACGGCAACAAATGCGACGTATGGCATTACTGCGCGTTGAATGCCTGGCCGTTGATGCCGGTACTGTCCGGACCCATCAAGTACAGGTAGACCGGCATGATTTCCTCCGGAGTCGGATTGTTCAGCGGGTTTTCCCCCGGATAAGCCTGCGCGCGCATGCTGGTGCGAGTGCCGCCCGGGTTGATGCTGTTGGCGCGCACTGGCGCCACGCCGTCAACTTCGTCGGCGAGGGTTTGCATCAGGCCTTCGGTGGCGAACTTCGACACGCCGTAAGCGCCCCAGTACGCACGACCCTTGCGCCCGACGCTGCTGGAGGTGAACACCACCGAAGCATCCTGCGACAGCTTGAGCAGCGGCAGCAGAGTGCTCGTAAGCATGAACATGGCGTTGACGTTGATCTGCATGACGCGCATGAAGTTTTCGCCGGACAATTGCTCGATCGGCGTGCGTGGGCCAATGATCGAGGCGTTGTGCAGGAGGCCGTCAAGATGACCGAATTCGGTTTCGATCATCGCTGCCAACTCATCGTACTGATGGGGCAGGGCGGTTTCGAGGTTGAACGGAATCACCGCCGGTTGCGGATGACCCGCCGCTTCGATCTCATCGTAGACCTGCGTCAGGTTGGCTTCAGTCTTGCCCAGCAGCAGCACCGTAGCGCCATGCGCGGCATAGGTCTTGGCGGCAGCCGCGCCAATGCCGCGACCGGCACCGGTGACCAGAATGACCCGATCCTTGAGCAATTCGGGACGAGCGGAGTAATCGAACATAAAAACCTCACAATCCATTCATGAAGACCTGCTTCACCCTTTGTGGTGAGGGGATTTATCCCCGATGGGTTGCGCAGCAGCCCCAGCATTCGTTCAGGTCGATTTGATGTGCAGATTTAACGACGGCTTCGCCGTCGATCGGGGATAAATCCCCTCGCCACAAAAGGCATCCTGCAAACAGTCGGGTCAGCAGCTGCAAAGCGCGCTGTCGAGTACCTTGCGCAACTCCGACGGATGATCCACCACCACGTCCGCGCCCCAGTGCCGCGGGTTGTCGTCCGGATGAATGTAGCCAAACGTCACTGCGCAGGTCTTGGTCCCGGCATCGCGGCCCGACTCGATATCGCGCAGATCATCGCCTACAAAAAGAACCGTCGACGGATCCAGATCAAGCATCTTGCACGCAAGGATCAACGGCTCCGGATCCGGCTTGCTGTTCTTCACGTGATCCGGGCAGATCAACAGCGCCGAGCGCTCGGCCAGCCCCAGCTGCTGCATGATCGGCTCGGCAAAGCGCAGCGGCTTGTTGGTGACCACGCCCCAGACCAGGTTGGCCTTCTCGATGTCGGCGAGCAGTTCACCCATGCCATCGAACAGTTTGCTGTGCACTGCGCAGCCAGCCAGATAGCGCTCAAGAAACTCCAGGCGCAATTCCTCGAAGCCCGGCGACTCCGGATCCATCGAAAACGTCACCGCGACCATGGCTTTGGCGCCGCCGGAAATTTCGTCGCGGATGTGCTTGTCGTTCATTGGCGGCAAACCGCGATCCGCGCGCATCGCCTGGCAAATGGCGATGAAGTCCGGCGCGGTGTCGAGCAGAGTGCCGTCCATGTCGAAAAGGACTGCTCTGATGGCCATCGGCTTACTCCTCGCGCAGGGTCTGGATCATGTAGTTGACGTCAACGTCGTTGGCCAGTTTGTAGTGCTTGGTCAACGGGTTGTAGGTCAGACCGATGATGTCCTTGACGGTCAGGCCGGCCATGCGGCTCCACGCGCCCAGCTCGGACGGACGGATGAATTTCTTGAAGTCGTGGGTGCCGCGCGGCAGCAGCTTCATGATGTATTCCGCGCCGACGATGGCGAACAGGTAGGCCTTCGGGTTGCGGTTGATGGTCGAGAAGAACACCTGGCCGCCCGGCTTGACCATGCGGAAGCAGGCGCGGATGACCGACGATGGATCGGGCACGTGTTCAAGCATTTCCAGGCAAGTGACCACGTCGAACTGCTCGGGCATTTCTTCGGCCAGGGCTTCGGCGGTGATCTGTCGGTATTCGACGCTGACACCGGATTCCAGCTGATGCAGTTGCGCAACCGCCAGCGGCGCTTCACCCATGTCGATGCCCATCACGGTGGCGCCGCGCTGAGCCATGGCTTCGCTGAGGATGCCGCCGCCGCAGCCTACGTCGAGGACTTTCTTGCCGGCCAGATTGACTCGTTCGTCAATCCAGTTGACACGCAGCGGGTTGATGTCGTGCAGCGGTTTGAACTCGCTTTCACGGTCCCACCAGCGATGGGCCAGGGCTTCGAATTTGGCGATTTCGGCGTGGTCGACGTTGCTCATGTTCAATTCCTCGAAAAACTTGAAAAAGGTTGTAGCCGCGGAACGGACTCCGCGGTGTTTACGATTCGGTGTGGCCGCTGATGCGCTGGCCCCAAGTGCGGGCGGTGGCGCCCAGCTGTTGTTCGTCCATGCGCGTCAGGCGCCGGTCGTCGAGCAATTGTTTGCCGGCGACCCACAGGTGTTTCACGCAATCGCGACCGGTGGCATATATAAGCTGCGAAACCGGGTCATAGACCGGTTGTTGGGCCAGGCCAGACAGGTCGAAAGCGACGATGTCGGCGGCTTTGCCGATTTCCAGCGAGCCGACCTGCGATTCGATGCCCAGCGCTCGCGCGCCGTTGAGCGTGGCCATGCGCAGGGCGCGGTGGGCGTCGAGTGCGGTGGCGGAGCCGGCGACGGCCTTGGCCAACAGCGCGGCTGTGCGGGTTTCACCCAGCAGATCAAGATCGTTGTTGCTCGCTGCGCCATCAGTGCCGACGGCGACATTCACCCCAGCCTGCCACAAACGTTCCACGGGGCAGAAACCGCTGGCCAGTTTGAGGTTCGATTCCGGGCAATGGATCACGCTGGTGTTGCTTTCTACCAGCAACGCCAGGTCGTCATCGCTGATCTGGGTCATGTGCACGGCCTGGAAGCGCGGGCCGAGCAGGCCAAGTCGGCCGAGGCGGGCCAGCGGCCGTTCGCCGCGCTGTTCGACCGCTTGCTGGACTTCAAAGGCCGTTTCATGGACGTGCATGTGAATCGAGGCGTCGAGCTCCTCGGCGATCACGCGGATTTTCTCGAGGTTCTCGTCGCCGACGGTGTAGGGTGCATGAGGGCCGAAGGTGATCTTGATCCGTTCGTGATGCTTCAGATCGCCGAACAGCTCGACGCCCTGACGAATGGCTTCATCGGCGCTGCTGGCGCCAGGAATCGGGAAATCGAGGATCGGAATGGCGATCTGGGCGCGAATGCCGCTGTTGTGCACGCGCTCGCTGGCAACCTTGGGGAAGAAATACATGTCCGAGAAACAGGTGATGCCGCCCTTGATCTGCTCGGCGATGGCCAGATCGGTGCCGTCACGGACGAAGTCTTCATCGACCCATTTGGCTTCGGCCGGCCAGATGTGGTTTTCCAGCCAGGTCATCAGCGGCAGATCATCTGCCAGGCCGCGAAACAGGGTCATCGCTGCATGGCCGTGCGCGTTGATCAGGCCCGGGCTGAGCAAGACGTCCGGCAATTCACGGATTTCCGTGGCGTTGCACTTCAATGCTTCGGCGCGTGGGCCGATAAACACGATGCGACCGTCGCGGATGCCCAGGCCGTGCTCCTTGAGCACAACGCCTGCAGGTTCGACGGGTACCAGCCAGGTCGGCAGCAATAATAAGTCGAGCGCAATGGCAGGTTTCGGCATCGAGGGTCGGTTCCAGTGCTTTTGTAAAGGATGGCGAAGTATACCCGAGCGTCTTCGCGGGGGGATCGCTATAATCGGCGGCTTTTGTTCATGAGTGCGGGGTGAGGGATGCGCGATCGACTGTTGGCTGCGGAGAAAGTGAAGGCCATCGATTGGCGAGATGGCGCGCTCCACCTGCTGGATCAGCGTATTTTGCCGTTCGAGGAAACCTGGATTGCCTACACCAGCGCCGCTGGCGTGGCTGAAGCGATTCGCTCGATGGTGGTGCGCGGCGCACCGGCCATTGGCATCAGTGCGGCGTATGGCATTGTGCTTGCGGCCCGTGCGCGATTGGCTGAGGGCGGTGACTGGTATGCGGCGCTGGAGGAGGATTTCGCGTTGTTGGCCGATTCTCGTCCGACCGCGGTCAACCTGTTCTGGGCGTTGGGTCGCATGCACGATCGGCTCGATCGGCTGAAAGACAATGCCGATCCACTGGCCGCGCTGGAAGCGGAAGCCATCGCCATTCATGAAAGCGACCGCGAAGCCAACCTGACCATGGCGCAATTGGGCGTCGACCTGATCCGCAAACATCAAGGCAATGCGCAGGCGATCCTGACCCACTGCAATACCGGCGCACTCGCCACGGGTGGTTTTGGTACGGCGCTGGGCGTGATTCGCGCGGCATTCCTTGAGGGCATGGTCGAGCGCGTTTATGCCGACGAAACCCGCCCGTGGTTGCAGGGCTCGCGGCTGACTGCCTGGGAACTGGCCAACGAAGGTATTCCGGTCACGCTCAATGCCGATTCCGCCGCCGCGCACATCATGAAGACCAAAGGCGTGACCTGGGTGATCGTCGGTGCTGACCGGATCACTGCCAATGGTGACGTGGCGAACAAGATCGGTACCTATCAACTGGCCGTCAACGCGATGCACCACGGCGTGCGCTTCATGGTGGTGGCACCGAGTTCGACCATCGACATGAATCTGGCCAGCGGCGATGACATCCCGATTGAAGAGCGTGACGGTGCCGAGTTGCTGGAAGTCGGCGGCAAACGGGTCGGCGCAGACGTTGAGGCGTTCAACCCGGTGTTTGACGTGACGCCAGCGGACCTGATCGATGCGATTGTTACCGAGAAGGGCATCGTCGAGCGCCCGGACACCGCGAAAATGGCCCAGTTGATGTGCCGCAAACGCCTGCATTGATTGGCATGATGTCGGCGTTGTTCTCTTCGCGAGCAGGCTCGCTCCCACAGGTTTTGTGATCGCTGCAGAACTTTGTGGGAGCGAGCCT
The DNA here is from genome assembly GCF_044743525.1 of Pseudomonas sp. NPDC087598. NCBI lineage: Bacteria > Pseudomonadati > Pseudomonadota > Gammaproteobacteria > Pseudomonadales > Pseudomonadaceae > Pseudomonas > Pseudomonas sp. NPDC087598. The sequence goes on from NZ_JBIUWQ010000022.1 coordinate 85,684, forward strand.
GCTCGCGAATAGGCCCTAAAAGTCAATAAACATCCGCAATCCAAGCCCCGATTCTGCATTCAAAGAAGCTCTGAGCCTCTCTCGTCCCCGTTAAGCCTGTCACCGGTCAACTAACTATGCTCCATGCGCATCTGGGGGATAGGTGCGTGGCGGCCTTTGTGATAACATCCGGCGTTTTCCGAGGCAGCTCCGCGGAGCTGTCTTTACTGCGCAAATCCACTCTCCAGATTGTTGATTTGTCGTAAGTCGGCGCATGGCACTCAGCCTGCCCCGACGAGCTTCGTTGCTCCCACATGGATATGACGAAGTTTCACCAGAAAAAGGAATCAGGCTTCTCATGGGCGAACTGGCCAAAGAAATCCTCCCGGTCAATATCGAAGACGAGCTGAAACAGTCCTATCTCGACTACGCGATGAGCGTAATCGTCGGCCGTGCACTGCCGGATGCGCGCGATGGCCTCAAGCCCGTGCACCGTCGCGTACTGTTCGCGATGAGTGAGCTGGGCAACGACTTCAACAAGCCGTACAAGAAATCTGCCCGTGTTGTCGGCGACGTGATCGGTAAGTATCACCCGCACGGTGATACCGCGGTGTACGGCACCATCGTCCGCATGGCTCAGCCTTTCTCCCTGCGCTACCTGCTGGTTGACGGTCAGGGCAACTTCGGTTCGGTCGACGGCGACAACGCTGCGGCCATGCGATACACCGAAGTGCGCATGACCAAACTGGCGCACGAGCTGCTCGCTGATCTGCATAAAGAAACCGTGGACTGGGTGCCGAACTACGACGGCACCGAAATGATCCCGGCGGTCATGCCGACCCGTATCCCCAACCTGCTGGTCAACGGCTCCAGCGGTATCGCCGTGGGCATGGCGACCAACATTCCGCCACACAACCTCGGTGAAGTCATCGACGGTTGCCTGGCACTCATCGACAACCCTGAGCTGACCGTCGACGAGCTGATGCAATACATCCCCGGTCCGGACTTCCCGACTGCCGCGATCATCAACGGTCGCGCCGGTATCATCGAAGCCTACCGTACCGGTCGCGGGCGCATTTACATGCGTGCCCGTTCGATCATCGAAGATATCGACAAGGTCGGTGGTCGTCAGCAGATCGTCATCACCGAACTGCCTTATCAGCTGAACAAGGCGCGTCTGATCGAGAAGATCGCCGAGCTGGTCAAAGAGAAGAAGCTGGAAGGCATCACCGAGCTGCGCGACGAGTCCGACAAGGACGGTATGCGCGTCGTGATCGAACTGCGTCGCGGCGAAGTGCCTGAGGTCATCCTCAACAACCTCTACGCCCAGACCCAGCTGCAATCGGTATTCGGCATCAACATCGTTGCGCTGATCGACGGCCGTCCACGCATCCTTAACCTCAAGGATCTGCTGGAAGCCTTCGTTCGTCACCGTCGCGAAGTTGTCACCCGTCGTACCGTGTTCGAACTGCGCAAGGCGCGCGAGCGTGGCCACATCCTCGAAGGCCAGGCCGTTGCCCTGTCGAACATCGACCCGGTTATTGCCCTAATCAAGGCTTCGCCGACCCCGTCGGAAGCCAAAGAAGCGCTGATCAGCACGCCGTGGGAATCTTCCGCCGTAGTGGCGATGGTTGAACGTGCCGGTGCCGATTCGTGCCGTCCGGAAAACCTCGACCCGCAATACGGTCTGCGCGAAGGCAAATACTTCCTGTCGCCAGAGCAGGCGCAAGCCATTCTGGAGCTGCGTCTGCACCGTCTGACCGGTCTGGAGCACGAAAAGCTGCTGGCCGAGTATCAAGAGATCCTCAACCAGATCGGCGAGCTGATCCGCATCCTCAACAGCGCCGTGCGCCTGATGGAAGTGATCCGCGAAGAGCTGGAAGTGATCCGCGCCGAATACGGCGATCAGCGTCGCACCGAAATTCTCGATGCCCGTCTCGACCTGACCCTGGGTGACATGATCCCGGAAGAAGAGCGCGTCGTGACCATTTCCCACGGTGGCTACGCCAAGACCCAGCCATTGGCTGCGTACCAGGCTCAGCGTCGTGGCGGTAAAGGCAAATCGGCCACCGGCGTCAAGGATGAGGATTACATTGCTCACCTGCTGGTTGCCAACAGCCACACCACGCTGTTGCTGTTCTCCAGCAAGGGCAAGGTGTACTGGCTCAAGACCTACGAGATTCCGGAAGCGTCCCGCGCAGCCCGTGGTCGTCCGCTGGTCAACCTCTTGCCATTGAGCGAAGGTGAATACATCACCACCATGCTGCCGGTCGATCTCGAAGCCATGAAGCGTCAGGCTGAAGAAGAAGAGGCCGAAGGCGTTGAGGCTGACGTAGAAGAAATCGAAAACAGCAACGAAACCGACGAAGAGCGCCGTGCGCGCATCAAGGCTGCCGATCGCAAGAAGGCACCGTTCATCTTCATGTCGACTGCCAATGGTACGGTCAAGAAGACGCCGCTGGTGGCCTTCAGCCGTCAGCGCAGCGTCGGTCTGATCGCGCTGGAACTGGACGAAGGCGACATCCTGATTTCCGCCGCCATCACCGATGGCGAGCAGGAAATCATGCTGTTCTCCGACGGCGGCAAGGTGACTCGCTTCAAGGAATCCGAAGTTCGTGCCATGGGCCGTACCGCCCGCGGTGTGCGTGGCATGCGTCTGCCAGAAGGGCAGAAGCTGATCTCCATGTTGATTCCGGAAGAAGGCAGCGAGATCCTCACTGCTTCCGAGCGTGGTTATGGCAAACGTACTGCCATCACCGAGTTCCCTGAGTACAAGCGTGGCGGCCAAGGCGTTATCGCCATGGTCAGCAACGAGCGTAACGGCCGTCTGGTCGGCGCGGTTCAGGTGCAGGATGGCGAAGAAATCATGCTGATCTCCGATCAGGGCACTTTGGTGCGTACCCGTGTCGACGAAGTGTCGAGCCTGGGTCGTAACACTCAAGGTGTCACGCTGATCAAACTGGCCAAGGATGAAACCCTGGTCGGCCTGGAACGGGTTCAGGAGCCTTCGGAAGTCGAAGGTGAAGAGCTTGAAGGTGAAGAGGGCGAGGAGTTCGAAGGCAATGTCGTGATCGACGATGCTGCCGAAGACCAGCAGCTCGACGCCGCAGCAGACGAAGAACCGCAAGAATAAGCGGACAAGCGAGGGGGCGGATGAGAATTCGCCCCCTTGTTATTTGTCCGGTATGAAATTTCGACATCATGGAGAACCCCTGTGGGAGCGAGCCTGCTCGCGAATGCAGGCGCTGCGGTAACTCTGACGCACCGCGGTGATGCATTCGCGAGCAGGCTCGCTCCCACAGGGCTGTGTTGATCGGTAGTGTGATTTATTGCGTGATACCACCAAATCAGAGCGAGATTGGATGTGAGCAAGCGAGCCTATAACTTCTGCGCCGGCCCTGCGGCGCTTCCCGAAGCTGTCCTGCAACGCGCCCAAGGTGAACTCCTTGACTGGCACGGCAAGGGCCTGTCGGTCATGGAAATGAGCCATCGCAGCGATGAGTTCGTGTCCATCGCAACCCAGGCCGAGCAGGATCTGCGTGACCTGCTGAATATCCCTTCGAACTACAAGGTGCTGTTTCTGCAAGGTGGCGCCAGTCAGCAGTTTGCGCAGATCCCGCTGAACCTGTTGCCTGAAGGCGGCTCGGCCGACTACATCGACACCGGTATCTGGTCGCAGAAAGCCATCGAAGAAGCGTCGCGCTACGGCCACGTCAACGTTGCCGCTACCGCCAAGCCTTACGACTATTTCGCCATTCCGGGCCAGAACGAGTGGAACCTGTCGAAAGACGCCGCTTACGTTCATTACGCGCCGAACGAAACCATCGGTGGTCTGGAATTCCAGTGGATCCCGGAAACCGGCGACGTACCGCTGGTGGCTGACATGTCCTCCGACATTTTGTCGCGTCCGGTCGACATCTCGCGTTTCGGCATGATCTACGCCGGTGCGCAGAAAAACATCGGCCCGAGCGGCATTGTCGTCAACATCATCCGCGAAGACTTGCTTGGCAAGGCGCGTTCGCTGTGCCCGACCATGCTCGACTACAAGGTCGCCGCCGACAATGGCTCGATGTACAACACTCCGCCGACGCTGGCCTGGTACCTGTCCGGTCTGGTGTTTCAGTGGCTGAAAGAGCAGGGTGGCGTCGAAGCCATCGCCAGACTCAACGACGTCAAGCAGCGCACGCTGTACAGCTTCATCGACGCCAGTGGCCTCTACAGCAACCCGATCAACAAGTCGGATCGCTCGTGGATGAACGTGCCGTTCCGCTTGGCTGATGACCGTCTGGACAAGCCGTTCCTCGCCGGTGCCGACGAGCGCGGTCTGCTCAACCTCAAGGGCCACCGGTCTGTGGGCGGCATGCGCGCCTCCATCTACAACGCCGTCGACATCACCGCCGTCAATGCGCTGGTGGCGTACATGGCTGAATTCGAGAAGGAACACGGCTGATGTCCGAGCAAGAACTCAAGGCACTGCGCGTTCGCATCGACGCTCTGGACACTAAAGTCATGGAGCTGATCAGTGAGCGTGCGCGTTGCGCCCAGGAAGTCGCGCGAGTAAAGATGGCCTCGCTGGCCGAAGGCGAAGTGCCGGTGTTCTATCGTCCCGAGCGTGAAGCTCAGGTGCTCAAACGCGTGATGGAGCGTAATCAGGGGCCGCTGGGCAACGAAGAGATGGCGCGGCTGTTCCGCGAAATCATGTCTTCCTGCCTGGCGCTGGAGCAGCCGCTGAAAGTGGCTTATCTCGGCCCTGAAGGCACGTTCACCCAGGCGGCGGCCATGAAGCACTTTGGCCACGCGGTGATCAGCAAGCCAATGGCGGCGATCGACGAAGTGTTCCGTGAAGTGGCCGCCGGTGCGGTGAACTTTGGCGTGGTCCCGGTGGAGAACTCCACCGAAGGCGCGGTCAACCACACGCTGGACAGCTTCCTCGAACACGACATGGTCATCTGTGGCGAAGTCGAGCTGCGTATCCACCATCACCTGTTGGTCGGTGAAAACACCAAAACCGACAGCATCAGCCGCATCTATTCTCACGCGCAGTCGCTGGCCCAGTGCCGCAAGTGGCTGGACGCGCATTACCCGAATGTCGAGCGCGTCGCGGTATCGAGCAACGCCGAAGCGGCCAAACGGGTCAAGGGTGAATGGAATTCGGCGGCAATTGCCGGTGACATGGCGGCCGGGCTGTACGGCCTGACCCGTCTGGCCGAGAAGATCGAAGATCGCCCGGACAACTCGACGCGCTTCCTGATGATCGGTAACCAGGAAGTGCCGCCGACCGGCGACGACAAGACCTCGATCATCGTGTCGATGAGCAACAAACCCGGCGCGCTTCACGAGCTGTTGGTGCCGTTCCATGACAATGGCATCGACCTGACCCGCATCGAAACCCGTCCGTCGCGCAGCGGCAAATGGACTTACGTGTTCTTCATCGACTTCGTCGGCCATCATCGTGATCCGTTGATCAAGGGTGTATTGGAAAAGATCAGTCAGGAAGCAGTAGCACTCAAAGTGCTGGGTTCCTACCCGAAAGCAGTTCTGTAAGGGGCGGTAGTAATGAGTGGCAATTTCCTCGCTCTGGCACAGCCGGGCGTGCAACAACTTTCGCCGTACGTTCCGGGCAAGCCTGTGGATGAACTGGCGCGCGAGCTGGATCTGGATCCGGCAAAAATCGTCAAACTGGCGAGCAATGAAAACCCGCTGGGCGCCAGCCCTAAAGCGCTGGCGGCGATCCGTGAAGAGCTGGCCGAGCTGACCCGTTATCCGGACGGCAACGGTTTCGCATTGAAATCCTTGCTGGCCGAGCAGTGCCGCGTCGACCTGAATCAGGTCACGCTGGGCAACGGTTCCAATGACATTCTCGAACTGGTCGCGCGCGCCTATCTGGCGCCGGGCCTGAATGCGGTGTTCAGTGAGCACGCTTTCGCTGTGTACCCAATTGCCACTCAGGCGGTCGGCGCGCAAGCCAAAGTGGTGCCGGCCAAGGATTGGGGGCATGACCTGCCTGCTATGCTGGCGGCAATCGATGCCAACACCCGCGTGGTGTTTATCGCCAACCCGAACAATCCGACCGGCACCTGGTTCGGCGCTGAAGCGCTGGACGAGTTCCTGCAGGATGTTCCGGAGCATGTGCTGGTGGTTCTGGATGAGGCGTACATCGAGTACGCCGAAGGCAGCGACTTGCCGGACGGTCTGGATTTCCTCGCCGCTTACCCGAACCTGCTGGTTTCGCGCACCTTCTCCAAGGCCTATGGTCTGGCGGCGTTGCGCGTTGGTTACGGTCTGTCGACTCCGGTTGTTGCTGACGTGCTGAACCGCGTTCGCCAGCCGTTCAACGTCAACAGCCTGGCTTTGGCAGCGGCCTGTGCGGCGTTGAAGGATGAAGAATATCTGGCGCAAAGTCGTCAGCTCAACGAGTCGGGCATGCAGCAGTTGCAAGCCGGTTTCCGTGAGCTGGGCCTGGGCTGGATCGAATCCAAAGGCAACTTCATCTGTGTCGATCTCGCTCAGGTAGCCGCTCCGGTATTCCAGGGTCTGCTGCGTGAAGGCGTGATCGTACGTCCAGTGGCCAATTACGGCATGCCCAATCACCTGCGGGTGACCATCGGTCTGCCGGCGGAAAACAGCCGCTTCCTCGAAGCGCTGCGCAAGGTTCTGGCTCGTGGGTGATGTCACTGCTCTGCAATCTGCTGCACCTATGATCGGTCGCCTTGTAGTGGTCGGTCTGGGGTTGATCGGTGGTTCGTTTGCCAAAGGCTTGCGTGAAAGTGGCGTATGCCGCGAAGTGGTCGGGGTCGATCTCGATCCGCAATCGCGCAAGCTGGCGGTCGAGTTGGGTGTGGTGGATCGCTGTGAAGACGACCTGGTGGCAGCCTGCCAGGGCGCGGACGTGATTCAGTTGGCGGTGCCGATTCTGGCGATGGAGAAGGTGCTCGCACGTCTGGCGAGCATGGATCTGGGGCAGGCGATTCTGACCGATGTCGGCAGCGCCAAAGGCAATGTGGTGCGCGCAGCAACCGAAGCGTTTGGTGCGATGCCGCCGCGCTTCGTGCCGGGCCATCCGATTGCCGGTTCCGAGCAGAGCGGGGTGGAAGCCTCCAACGCCGAACTGTTTCGTCGTCATAAAGTGATCCTGACGCCGCTTGAGCAAACCGATCCGGCTGCACTGGTCGTGGTTGATCGTCTGTGGCGCGAATTGGGTGCCGACGTCGAGCACATGCAGGTCGAGCGTCACGACGAAGTCTTGGCCGCGACCAGTCATTTACCGCACCTGCTGGCCTTCGGTCTGGTCGACTCGTTGGCCAAGCGCAATGAAAACCTTGAGATCTTCCGTTACGCTGCCGGTGGTTTCCGCGATTTCACAAGAATCGCCGGAAGCGACCCGGTGATGTGGCACGACATCTTCCTCGCCAACCGCGAGGCTGTCCTGCGCACACTCGATACATTTCGCAGCGACCTCGACGCCTTGCGCGACGCGGTCGATGCAGGGGATGGGCACCAATTATTGGGCGTTTTCACTCGCGCCCGGGTTGCCCGCGAGCATTTCAGTCAAATCCTGGCCCGCCGGGCCTATGTGGACGCTATGAATTCCAACGATCTGATCTTCCTGGCTCAACCTGGTGGCCGCCTGTCCGGTCGGATTCGCGTACCGGGTGACAAATCGATTTCCCACCGTTCGATCATGCTCGGCTCGCTGGCCGAAGGCGTCACCGAAGTCGAAGGTTTCCTTGAGGGCGAAGACGCCCTGGCAACCTTGCAGGCATTCCGCGACATGGGCGTGGTCATTGAAGGCCCGCACCATGGCCGTGTAACCATTCACGGTGTTGGCCTGCACGGCCTGAAACCTGCGCCGGGCCCGATCTATCTGGGCAACTCCGGGACCTCGATGCGTCTGCTGTCCGGCCTGTTGGCCGCGCAGAACTTCGACAGCACCCTGACTGGCGATGCTTCGCTGTCCAAGCGTCCGATGAATCGCGTGGCCAATCCACTGCGTGAAATGGGCGCCGTGATCGAAACCGCCGCTGAAGGTCGTCCGCCGATGATCATTCGTGGTGGCCACAAGCTCAAGGGCCTGACCTACACCATGCCGATGGCCAGTGCTCAGGTGAAATCCTGCCTGCTGCTGGCCGGTCTGTATGCCGAAGGCAAGACCACCGTTACCGAGCCTGCACCAACCCGTGACCACACCGAGCGCATGCTGCGTGGTTTCGGCTATCCGGTGAGCGTCGATGGTGCGACGGCTTCGGTCGAGTCCGGCGGCAAGCTGACAGCTACTCATATCGAAGTGCCTGGCGATATCTCGTCGTCGGCGTTCTTCCTCGTGGCTGCTTCTATCGCTGAAGGTTCGGAGCTGGTACTTGAGCACGTCGGCATCAACCCGACCCGTACCGGTGTCATTGACATCCTGCGTCTGATGGGCGCGGACATCACCCTGGAAAACCAGCGTGAAGTCGGCGGCGAACCTGTGGCTGACCTGCGCGTGCGGGCAGCTAAACTCAAAGGTATCGAGATTCCGGAAGCGCTGGTTCCATTGGCCATCGACGAATTCCCGGTGCTGTTCGTGGCTGCTGCCTGTGCCGAAGGGCGCACCGTGCTGACCGGCGCCGAAGAGCTGCGGGTCAAGGAATCGGATCGTATTCAGGTGATGGCGGACGGTCTGTTGGCTTTGGGCGTCAAATGCCAGCCAACGCCGGACGGCATCATTATCGACGGCGGCCAGATTGGTGGCGGCGAGGTGCATGGTCACGGCGATCACCGTATCGCGATGGCCTTCAGTGTTGCGTCCTTGCGCGCTACTGCACCGATCCGCATCCATGATTGCGCCAACGTCGCGACGTCGTTCCCTAACTTCCTCGCGTTGTGCGGGCAGGTCGGTATTCGTGTGGCACAAGAGGCTCAGTCGTGAAGAACATTGCACCGGTCATCACCATTGATGGGCCAAGCGGCTCGGGCAAAGGCACCGTCGCCGGGATTCTGGCCAAGCGTCTGGGCTGGAATCTGCTGGATTCCGGTGCGCTTTACCGATTGCTCGCGTTTGCTGCGCACAACCATGGTGTCGACCTGACCAATGAAGAGTTGCTGAAGAAACTTGCCGCTCATCTGGATGTTCAGTTCATTGCGGCGACCGACGGTCAGTTGCAGCGGATCATTCTGGAAGGCGATGAAGTCAGCGATGTCATTCGCACTGAAAGCGTCGGTTCCGGCGCCTCGCAAGTGGCGGCATTGCCGGCCGTGCGCGAGGCGCTGCTGCAGCGCCAGCGTGCATTTCAGGAAGCGCCGGGCCTGGTCGCAGATGGTCGCGACATGGGTACGGTGGTTTTTCCGGGTGCGCCGCTGAAGATTTTTCTCACGGCCAGTGCCGAGGAACGGGCGCGCCGTCGATATTTGCAGTTGAAGGGCAAAGTCGAGGGTGTTAGTCTGTCGAGTCTGCTAGATGAGATCCGTGCGCGCGACGAGCGTGACACCCAGCGAGCGGTAGCCCCGCTTAAACCGGCGGCTGACGCCATACAGCTGGATTCCACGGGGTTGTGGCTCGATCAGGTGCTTGAACGCATCATGAGCGAGATCGCCATTCGCGATATCGCCGGGTGACCAAGAAGGCCGCAGGGGACCAGTCATAGTCCTGCAGCGCTTCTTCTATATGAAACTAACCCACACCGTCTGGGGTGTGGAGATGGGCGTATCCTTCGCCCTCATTTACAGGAATTAAAATGAGCGAAAGCTTTGCGGAACTCTTTGAAGAAAGCCTAAAAACCCTGAACCTTCAGGCAGGCTCCATCATCACCGGTGTTATCGTTGATATCGATTACCAGGCTCGCTGGGTAACCGTTCACGCTGGCCTGAAGTCTGAAGCACTCATCCCGCTTGAGCAGTTCTACAACGACGCTGGCGATCTGACTATCAATGTCGGTGACGAAGTTCACGTTGCTCTGGACTCGGTTGAAGACGGTTTCGGTGAAACCAAGCTGTCCCGTGAAAAAGCCAAGCGCGCTGAGTGCTGGATCGTTCTGGAAGC
>NZ_JBIUWQ010000023.1:0-93097 GCF_044743525.1 Pseudomonas sp. NPDC087598
CCACTTCGTCCACCGTTTCGCAGTGTTCCGCGACAGCCTCACAGGCAGCGCCGGGCAACTCAGCTCGTTCCAGGCCCTGATGCTCAGCCTTGCCGGCCGTGTCGGTGCAGGCAACATCGCCGGTGTCGGCATCGCCGTGACCCTTGGTGGTCCGGGTGCGGTGTTCTGGATGTGGGTGACCGCACTGGTCGGCATGTCCAGCAGCTTCTTCGAATGCACCCTGGCCCAGGTCTACAAGCGCGCCGAAGGTGATGGCCTGTACCGTGGTGGCCCGGCCTACTACATCCAGCACGGCCTGAAACTGAAAGGCATGGCGGTAGTGTTCTCGATCCTGCTACTGGTCACCTACGGCTTCGCCTTCATTGGCCTGCAGTCCTACACCGTGACCCATTCGCTGCAGAACGCCTTTGCCTTCAACCCACAACACACCGGTATCGTCCTGGCGGTGTTGCTGGCCATCACCTTCATCGGCGGCATCAAGCGCATCGCTTCGGTGTCCGACCTGCTAGTACCGATCAAGACCCTGGCCTATATCGGCGTGACCCTGTACGTGATCGGCACTCAGATCGAACACGTGCCAGCCATGCTGGAAACCATCTTCAAGAGCGCCTTCGGTCTCGACCCGGCCTTTGGCGGCCTGCTCGGCAGCGCCATCGTCATGGGCGTGAAGCGTGGCGTGTTCGCCAACGAAGCGGGTCTGGGCAGTGCGCCGAACGTCGCCGCCGTGGCTGCCGTGAAGCACCCGGGCGCCCAAGGCGTGGTCCAGGCCTTCAGCGTGTTCCTCGACACCTTCGTGATCTGCACCTGCACCGCGCTGCTGATCCTGCTGTCGGGTTTCTACACCCCGGGCTTCGAAGGTGACGGCATCGTCCTGACCCAGAACTCGCTGGCCGCCGTGGTCGGTGACTGGGGTCGCATGTTCGTCAGCGTCGCGCTGTCACTGTTCGTCTTCACTTGCATCCTCTACAACTACTACCTGGGCGAGAACAGCTTGCAGTTCCTCACCCGCAATCGCGCTGCGCTGATGGTATTCCGCGGTCTGGTGCTGGCGCTGGTGGTATGGGGTTCGATGCAGGACCTTTCGACCGTGTTCGCCTTCGCCGACATCACCATGACCTGCCTGGCCTTCGTCAACCTGGTGGCCCTGGCCATGCTGTTCAAGGTCGGCATGCGTGTGATGCGCGACTACGACGATCAGCGCCGCGCCGGCGTCAAGCAGCCTGTGTTCGACTCCAGCAAATTTACTGATCTGGATCTGGACCTGAAGGCCTGGCCGACCACTCAGCCGGCCGCCGCTGGCAAGACTGAAGCCGAGCCGCAAGGCGTGCCTGCAGCGCAACGCTGACAGATGAATGACGGGCGCATCCCCTGCGCCCGTCAGTTATTGTGATGCAATAACTTGTAGGAGCGAGCCTGTTGTGGTCGCTGGCTTTCAGCCAACATCCCTGTTGAATGATGAACCGCTATCGCGAGCAGGCTCGCTCCTACAGTGTCATCTCTTGTGGAGACCTCAGATGATTGCCAATTCTTACCCCGCCGCCCAAAACGTCATGGTGCTCTACACCGGTGGCACCATCGGTATGCAGGCCAGCGCCAATGGCCTGGCCCCGGCGTCCGGTTTCGAAGCGCGGATGCGCGAGTACCTGCACAGCCAGCCAGAACTGATCGTGCCGCAGTGGCGCTTTCGCGAAATGTCGCCGCTGATCGACAGCGCCAACATGACCCCGGCCTATTGGCAGCAACTGCGTGAAGCAGTGGTCGACGCCGTGGATGTGCAAGGCTGCGACAGCGTGTTGATCCTGCACGGCACCGACACCCTGGCCTACAGCGCTGCAGCGATGAGCTTCCAGTTGCTGGGGCTGAATGCTCGCGTGTGCTTCACCGGTTCCATGCTGCCGGCGGGCGTCACTGACAGCGATGCCTGGGAAAATCTCGGTGGTGCGCTGGTTGCTCTCGGCCAAGGCCTGGCACCGGGCGTGCACTTGTACTTCCACGGCGAACTGCTGGCGCCGACCCGTTGCGCGAAAGTGCGCAGCTTCGGTCGCCATCCGTTCAAGCGTCTGGAGCGTCAGGGCGGCGGCGTGAAAGCATCGTCGATTCCGGCTGCGCTGAACTACAACCAACCCAAGCAACTGGCCAAGGTCGCCGTACTGCCACTGTTTCCCGGCATTGGCGCCGAGGTCCTCGACGGCTTGCTCGACAGCGGCATTCAGGGTCTGGTGCTGGAGTGTTACGGCAGCGGCACCGGCCCGAGCGACAACCCTGAGTTTCTGGCCAGCCTCGGTCGCGCGCGGGATAACGGCGTGGTGGTGGTGGCGGTCACGCAGTGCCATGAAGGTGGCGTCGAGCTGGATGTGTATGAGGCTGGCAGCCGTCTGCGTGGCGTTGGCGTGTTGTCCGGTGGCGGCATGACCCGTGAGGCGGCGTTCGGCAAATTGAATGCGCTGCTCGGTGCCGGCTTGGCGACAGACGAAGTCCGTCGACTGATCGAACTCGACCTCTGCGGCGAACTGATCTGACACACCACACGACCCTGTAGGAGTGAGCCTGCTCGCGATGGCAATCTTTCATTCAACATTGATGTTGGCTGCCAGACCGTAATCGCGAGCAGGCTCACTCCTACAAGGGAGTTTCGTCCGGCATGTAACTTGCTGCGTTCCAGTCATCCCAAGGCTGGAAGATCCTATGCTGCACTCCCACCTCACCACCCTCAACGCCGTCTCTTTGGTGCTCAACACCTTCAAGGATCAGGGCCTGTCCAGTGACGCCTTGCTCACGGGCAGCGGCATAAGTGCGGCGGATCTGGCCCGGGCCGATACGCGCATCACCACCAATCAGGAGATGCAGGTCTGTGCCAACGCGGTCGCGCTCAAGCGCGACATCGGTCTCGAACTGGGCCGGCGCATGCACGTTTCCTGCTACGGAATCCTCGGTTACGCATTGCTCACCTGTGCCACCTTCGGTGACGCTTTGCGCCTGGCGATCCGTTATCCGGCGCTGCTGGGAACACTTTTCGAACTGAGTCTGGAAGAGGACGGCGAGCGTGTCTGGTTTGTCGCCGCCGACTATCGCGAGAGCCCGGCGATGGCGGTGTTCAATGCCGAGTTCTGCCTCGTTTCGCTGAAAGTCATCTGCGATGACTTGCTCGGTCATCCGCTGCCGTTGCTGGCCACACGGTTCGAACACGCAGCACCGGACTACCGCGCCAGCTACGCCGAACACTTCGCCAGCCCGCTGCACTTTGCCGCCAAGGACAACGCTTTCGCCTTCGACCGGCACTGGCTCGATCAACCGCTGCCGCTGGCCGACAGCATCACCCATCAAGCGATGGCCGAACGTTGCCGCAAACAGAATCTGGAGTTCACCGGGCGTCAGGCCTGGCTGGGACGGATTCGTCAATTGCTCAGCGCGCAGTTGAACGCCGCGCCGGGGCTGGAAGGCCTGGCTCAGCAGATGAAATGCTCACCGCGCACCTTGCGCCGGCATCTCAAGGACATGGGCAGCAGCTATCAAGAATTGCTCGATGAACTGCGTTTCGAGCGCGCCAAGCAGATGCTGTGTGAGGAGCAACTGCCGATCTACCGCATCGCCGAGACACTGGGCTTCAGCGAAACCGCGAGTTTCCGCCATGCCTTTGTGCGCTGGAGTGGCGTGGCGCCCAGTCAGTTCAGGCCTTGAGATAAATCAGGCACTGCGTCGAGGACTGCACTACATTACGCGGCCTGATTCTGTCGCCGGTGTTTTTGCTCGATGGCCCTTTTTCGTAACTGCGCACAACGTATCCTATTCGCTGTTCTGATCAACCTGCCCATGGCTGCCCATGCCATTGAGCTGAACTGGTGGGGGCTGCCGCCCAAAGCGCTGGTCGACACGCCCGAGTACGCTCGCACCATCATTCCGATGCCCACTGCTGCCGAAACACCGACGCCGTTAGTGGGGTTGCTCAGTGGCTTTCGCGGTCTGTTCTACCTGAACGTCTATCGCGATCAGGACTACCGCGAACGCACGCAAAAACTCGGGCCGATTCCGCTGCTCACCGCCGACGAGTTTCGCAGCTGCATTACTGACTTCCAGTACTTGAATCTGGGTTCGTCCGCCAGTCGCACCGATATCGCACCCGGCATCGTGGTCGATACGCTGACGTTCGACTGCGTCAAAAGCAGTGGCTGGGAAACCAAGCGCTACCTGCTGATCGATTGGCGCGCACCCGGCACGCCGCTGCTGGCGCTAGGCCGGATCCGCAACGATCACCTGCTGTCGTTCCAGCCGTTGCAGGACACCCCGGCCACAGTGCTCGACACCTGGCTCAAAGGTGTCGAAGGTGCCCGGGACGCCATGCGTTACAACGTACCCGACGCTCCGCTGAGCATTGAGGTCGATCCACAACCTTACGTTGCCGGCGACGGCGCCCTGCAACTGTGGGACCTGCATCGGCAACTGAGCCAGGCCAGCGACAAAGGCCCGGGGCTGAAGAAAGTCGATGAGCTGTTTTTGAATCAGGACTTTCGCCGGATCGGTGCTGACCAGAAAGAATTCATCGGCCAGCTCAACGACATTGCGTTCTGGAAAAGCGAACTGACACCGGATGAAGGCTCCCGGCAATGGCTGCTGGAGGTAGTGCGTCGCGCCCCGCAACGTATTCCGGTGTATTTGAACCTCGCGGATCAGGCCTGGCAAGGCTATGAAAAAGCGCCTGCCTACACCACCCAATACGCCATGGCGCTGGAGTATTACCGGATCTATTGCGGCCTGCGCCTGCAACGCAACCTGAGCGTGCCCGAGCGCGTGGTGCAACGGTTGGGCCTCAGCCAGGCCGAGCCTCAAGCGTGCCAGGCCCAATGGCCATTGATCGAGGCCGTCGACAATCAGGACGAGCCGCGCGTGCGGCAGTTGCTCGACAGCGGCCTGCAAGCCAAAACCCTCGGCGAGGACGGCCGCAGCGCCTTGTTGCACGCACTGGATGCACCGAACTTCGCCATCGCCCGCCTGCTGCTCGAACGTGGCGCCGAAACCCACGGCATCAACGGCAACGAACCGCTGGTGATGCAGGCACTCAACAAGGATCTCAAGACCGACAAGGATCCACAGCAAGGCCAGCGCACGCAGTTCCTGCTCAACGCCGGGGCCGCCATCGACGAACCCGATGCGCGGGGCGAGACCCTGCTGATGCAGCGCGCATCGACTAAGGATGACGAGGTGTTCAACTGGCTGTTCCAGCACCCGCAGAACCTCGATTTGCGGCAAAGCAAGGAACAGCGAACCGCGCTGTACGAAGCGATTTACCGCAACAACTATCCGGCGGCAAAACGTCTGGTCGACGCCGGCGCGCAGCTGAATTTTCTCTATCCTTCCGGACGTTGCTACAAGGGTGATCGCCTGGACTCGGTGCTCTATCTGCTGGCGAGCCAAGCCCCAAGAGGCAACATCGACAAGGAACTCGACCATCAGCAAATGTTCGGGCTGTTCACACTGATGCTGGAAAAAGGCGCCGACCCGACGCTGGGAAATGATTGCAGCGAGGATGCCTACAGCAAGTTGCGCAAGGTGCTTGAACAACGCGAGCGACCGGATTGGCTGGAGGCGCTTGACCGCCATCAAGCCGCGCCGGATAAAACCGCCAGTCGTCCCTGAATCCGTATGGCGCCCCACCGAGGGGCGCCTTGGTCTGTGATGGGGCGATTTGCGGTCAGACTTTTTGGCCAGATCAATCCCCTTTTGGCCTTTCCTGCCGTTCTCCGAATCGCTTTGCGCCGCAACACTGGGCACAACCGAATCAGCCCTGCGGAGAACAACAAATGCTGACGATCTACTCGGACGATCACCACCTGCACCATGGCCGCTGCGAATTGATCGATGGCCAGCTCAAACCGTGTTTCGAGATGCCGTCGCGCGCCGATCATGTGCTGCAACGCGTGCAGAACCAGCATCTGGGCCCGGTCGAGGCACCGAAGGATTTTGGCCTTGAGCCGATCGCCCGCATCCACAGCCGCGACTACCTCGACTTTTTCAAAGGGGCGTGGCAACGCTGGACCGAATTCAACACCGACGGCGATCTGCTGCCCTACACCTGGCCGGCGCGCACCTTGCGCGCGATCAAACCGACCAGCCTGCATGGCCAACTCGGTTACTACAGCTTCGACGGTGGTGCGCCGATCACCACCGGCACCTGGCAAGCGGCGTACAGCGCAGCGCAGGTCGCGCTGACCGCGCAAGCGGCCATTCAGCATGGCGCACACAGTGCCTTTGCCTTGTGCCGACCACCGGGACATCACGCGGCCAGCGATTTGATGGGCGGTTATTGCTACCTCAACAACGCTGCCATTGCTGCGCAGGCATTTCTCGATCAGGGCCACAAAAAGGTCGCGATCCTCGACGTCGACTATCACCACGGCAACGGCACGCAGTCGATTTTCTATGAGCGCAGCGACGTGTTGTTCACTTCGATCCACGGCCACCCGGAAGCGGAGTTCCCGTTCTTTCTCGGCTATGACGATGAGCACGGCGAAGGTGCCGGTGAAGGGTTCAATTTCAACTATCCGCTGCCGGCCGGGTCGGGCTGGAATGTCTGGAGCGCAGCGCTGGATCAGGCCTGCAACCAGATCGACCGCTACGGCGCCGACATCATTGTCGTCTCGCTCGGTGTCGACACGTTCAAGGACGATCCGATCTCGCAATTCAAACTCGACAGCCCGGACTATCTGGCAATGGGCAAACGCATCGCCGCCCTTGGCAAACCCACGCTGTTTGTCATGGAGGGCGGTTATGCAGTGGAGGAGATCGGTATCAATGCGGTGAACGTGCTTGAGGGCTTCGAAAGCGCCCAATAATCAGCCCGTCGCCAGAGACCCGCAACTGCGGGTCTTTTTTTGCCTGCAAGCTGTATGTACCGCACACCGCCGGCACGCGACTTTTACCTTGCCCTGACCCGGCGCCATTTAGCGCGCCGCCCTTGTCAGAGCAGGAATTGCCCATGCCCGAAATCTCCTTGCCCAGCGCCGTTGATGTACTGACGCAACTGGTGACCGGCCCCTCGCTGCGGGAAGTCGCCACCCAGGCGCTGCGCCCCGCGCTGAAAACCCTGTATCCGAATCTGGATATCGATCCGCAACAGGCCATGGTCGTGACCCCGACCTGGATCGTCAAAGACGACCGTGTCGTTCGCGGCGGCAATCAGGTCGAATCCCTGACCGACGTGCTGGTGCGGCTCGGCCTGTCCGGTACCACCGTCACGTATCTGGACGATGAACAGTTTCTGACCCTGCATCCCGGCAGTGAGTCAGCGATCCAGTTACCCGTGGAAGTCGACGCGCTCGCCAGCCTGCTCAACGAACTCGCGCCGCTGCTGTTCGTGGCGTACCGCGAACAACAGGTTGAGTACTGGAATCAGCACACGTCGCTCGCACAGCCGCGCTGGTATCAACTGTCGGATGCTTTGCACAACCTGTGGAATGTCGACGAGAGCCTGGGCTGGGACGAGCATCAGCTAGCCATGGCCCACGCGGTTTTCCGTCACCCCGACAAACAGCAACGGCTGTCCGCAGACAAATACAAAACCCGCGCGTGCCTGATCGACCTGGATCAGGGCAACGGTGAAAAGCACACTCACCTGCACGTTCTCGATACCGCCGTGCTGGTCGGCATCCACGAGAAGCGCACGCTGATCGTTACGCATTCGCTGGTGAATGGCTTCCGGCGTTTCGATTCGATGGAGGAGCTTGGGAGTGCCCTGCCGCGTCGGTATCGAGAGAACACCGCCGCCGGTGGCCTGCACTGGCGGCTGTTCGAGCCCGACGGCAATTTTTTCGATCAACAGGCTTGCACGCTGATCGCTCTGGAGGCCGACGCCCTCGGCGAAATCAACTTCTTTCAAGGCTCGACCCTCAACAACCTCTTCCCGCAAAACGGCACGGGCGGCGATCACTCAGAGCCGGCGCCACGCCTCAAACCGCACGTCGACCGTCTCCAGCCGATGCTGCCGCCCTGGCTCGACAACGCGAATGCAGCCGATCAGACCGGCTTCAGCCGACACCTGCTGGACCTGACTGTGGTGCAACACCAGAACGCCGGTAAGTCGTTTCAAAGCGAGGTCGACAATCTCGACACTTTTACCCGCGATGCGTTGACCCGACAGATCCTCACCGATCACCCCAAGGCCGGCGAGGTAAAAATCGACGAGATCGAAATCAGCATCACCAGCCTGGAGGTCTGGGGCACGTTTGTCTTGCCGTTCAATAGCGACAACCAGACGTTGTCGCTGAGCGAACTGACCCTGCAAAACCTCGAAGGGTTGCCGCTGGGCAACAAGACCGTACGCTATCGGGATGGCAGCGCTTTGCCGGACTGGCTCACCGTGACCTACGTGGAAAAACTGGTCACCACCGTAAACATCGGCAAGACCTATCCGGCGTACCTGAAAAAGCTTCTGGTCGACGATAACGTCCAGGCCGCAGCCCTGCAGAAGTTGTATATCCGCCAGTTGCCGATCGAACTGCCGATGCTGGCGCTGCAACACAAGATCCGTGGCGAGGCCGGCATTGATGAACAAGGTTATCGCTACCTCCTGGCCGCCCTGAGTGACAGCGCCGAGGGTCGCTTGGTCGACGGGCAGGAAATCATCATCAGTCCGCTGGCGTTCAATGCCCACCGCATCAGCTCAAGGGCCGACACCGTGGTCAACATGTTTGTCATCGGCCCGCGTCAGTCCGACAAGGGTCCCTACCTGCTCTATCGACCGCTGTTCGAAAAACCGCTGATTCAGTATCCGAGTCGCACCAATCTGCTTTATGCGATCAAGCACTCGCGACTGCTGCGCGAATCGGTGCTCGCCTGGTTGCCGGATGATGTTCGTTTCAATTACAGCCAGTACGTATTCCCGGCCAAGATGCCGTCGGTGTGGGTCATTCCACAGACCGTGGTCAATCCGGTCAGCGCCATCGACATGCTCGGGGTGGTCAAGCTTCACACCAGCGCAATCACCGGCGATATCGTCGAGACGCTGCACAAGGCCAACGTTGCCGCCCTCCTCACTCAGGCTGATCGCCAGACGGTCTCGAATGCCGAGGCGCGCTGGGCCACGGTAAAACGCGGCGGCTGGATGCTGTTCAACGCCGCCCTGCCGTTTCTTGGCCGTGGCGTCAGTACCGCCGCCTGGATCTGGCAAATCATGGACGACCTGCAAGAGATCAGCGATAGCGAAAACCAGCAGAGCGGCAAGATCGCCTGGACGGCATTGGCGGATATCCTGCTGGCGCTCGGCATGGTGCTGGCCCATCGCGCCGCCGTCGGCAAGGCAACGCGGCGCAAGACCGGCACCGTGTCGGAAACGGCAGAACAGTTGACGCCAAAAGTCGTTCCCGAAGCCATCAAACCCGTGCGCATGCAGGACGTTACCAGCCTCGAACTGCCAGTCGGTCATGACACCTCGCTCAATGCGAGCGCGGCACTAGGGCGCTCACGTCCCGGTCTTGAGTCACTCCTCGACAGCCTGAAAACCATAAAACCCAAAGGGCTCGGCGCAGCGGCCACCGAGGGTCAGCACCAGCACCTCTACGCTCACCAAGAAAAATGGTACGCGCCCGTCGGCAAGCGCTGGTTCGAAGTGCAATTCAACGACAACGGCGATGTGCAAATCATCGATTCGCATCAAGTGCCCGCACGTACAGGGCCCTTGCTGACCCGCACGGCGAGCGGGCAATGGGTCGTCGATTTACGCCTGCGTCTGCGCGGAGGCGCCCTGCGCAGCCGCATCGCGCAAGCACGCCTGGAAAAACAACAGAGGCTGACTCAGTTGAAGAGCGACATCAGCGCCTTCGATGTGACGATGAAACCCAAGCAGGACACACTGGCCGACTTTCATACCGCGTTGCTTGAGGCACTGCCGGAAAAAGTCGAAGCGATACGCAAGGAGTACCTCGACACCATTGAAGCGCAGCTCAGCCAATACACGGTCCACATTGACAAGCTCAAGGCCCTGAATCTGGCGGAGCCGATACCCAACTACCGTACGGCCATGATCGACCGGCTGACCATGCAGATGTTTCTGTGTCACTCCTGGTTTCTCGAACGCAATGGCGAGTACGGCAGTACCCTGACCACGACGATGAATCTGTTCGAGAACAAAGTGACGTCGCAGGCCGATCACGTCGCGGCCTTCGAAAAACTGAATGGGCTGACCGGCAAGTTCATTGCGAAACTGGAGTTCGCCCACACGCGCTTCGATGAGCTGAAAATGCTTGGCAAAGAGGGGGTCGAGACCCAACGTAATTACCAGACCAAGCTCCCCGCCTATGAAATCAACGACCTGAAAATGCTCGAGATCAGCCTGGGGCAGAAACTCTGTCTAAAGGCTGTCCCGCCAGACAGGGCGACTGAGGCTAGAGTAGCGCTGGAGAACGTCATCGAAGATGCCGCCCTGAACATTCAGAGCTCGATGGACCTGAGCACTGATGAAAGCCTGGACAACCTCGCCGAACGGATAGAAGCCACCAGCAATCTGGCCGAGCAATTTACCGCCATCGACCAGCGCTTCGTCGATCTGCTCGTCGAATATCCCAAGCACTACCAGCCCGAGCGTTTGGCGCAGGTGCGCAAGCGGATCAACGAATTCAGCGAAGCCACGATAAACCGCCTGGGAAACCTGTTGCGCGACCAGATTCTGCTCGGGCCGAAGCCCGGCCCTTCCCGCCCCTGGGCCGGTTCCGGCAGAAAAATCATCAAGACCCGCTACAAAGGCACGCTTGTCGGTGAAGTCCGCAAAAGTACCGATGGCCAGGACACTGACCTGGTGGAGGTGCGAGCAAAAGTTTCGGGCAGACTCATCGCCACGTTTCACGAAAAAACGCCCGGGGAGTGGGTCGAGCGCATCACACCGAAACCGTCCCCGACCAAATCCAGGCCGAATCTGAACAACAGCCTTGCAGCGGGACAAGCCTTGATCGACGACCTGCCAGCGTTCCACAGACGAACCGAAGGCCACGTCAAACGTGCCAAACGCATACCCGCCGAGGCTGAAGCCCTTTATCAAGTACACGCCGTGAGTCTGCGCAGCGCCAGAGAGGCAATCGACCAGGCCTTGATCGCCAGCAATGAGCCGGCAGATCGCGTGGCATCCGAGTTGGTGGACGCACTCGACAGCGCAGCGGCAGCCCTCGACAAAAAGGGCCGCAAAACGCGTATTACCCTGATCAAGCAACAGCCGCCGACGGCCGCCCACGTGCAATGGTTGAAAAACATCGGAGAAGTGAAAATCGCCAAAATCGGTCTCCGCCGTCGGTTCAAGGGGCGGGCCAATGACTTTCTCGATGAATATGAAGTCAGCGACGCCAGAACCGGTACAGCGTTGTGGTACGCGCACCTTCACTATGACAACGCTAAAGACCCGGTCACTGCGTCAAAGGCGCGCCATATGAAAACCCTTGAGCAGCGGCACCTTGGTGGTGCCTACGAAATGCATAACCTGAACAATCAGGAACTCATTGCCATTCATCGCAGCGGGATGTCGCTTAAATTGGCCGAAGAGTTGTTTTTCCCACCTGCCACGCCTGACGCAGGCGCATCAGCGCCGCATTGATCGCCGGCTCAGGCACAGCGGCAAAGCCCAGTACCAGACCGGCGCGCTGATCTGGAGCGATCGAGGAATCGGGCAGCCAGTAATGGCTCAATCCGTTGATTTCCACGTCTACACGAGCAGCCTGTTCAATCAGTTGCTGCTCGCGGGCGATGCTCTCCACGGGCACGGTCAGGTGCAATCCTGCTGACACTGCCGGCAGTTTGCCGACGCCGGCAATGTCCGCCGGCCAACCGTCGAGCAAGGCATTGCGACGGCTGAGCGCGGCCCGGCGCATGCGCCGGATATGCCGCTGAAAATGCCCGGCGGCCATGAACTCGGCCATCACCGCTTGCGTACTCACCTCGGAATGCCGGACGTCCACCGCCCGGCGTTGCGAGAAAGCTTCCACCAGCCCCGGTGGCAACACCAGATAACCAAGGCGCAACGCCGGGAAGGCGACTTTGCCGAAAGTGCCGACATACAACACCCGTCCCTGGCGATCGAGGGCGGCCAAAGGTGCCAATGGCGCGCCGGTGTAGCGGTACTCGCCATCGTAATCGTCCTCGACGATCCAGCCTTGGCTACGTTCGGCCCAGGCGAGCAATTCCAGACGCCGCGCCAGACTCATCACCACCCCTGTCGGGTATTGATGGGAGGGCGTCACATAGGCCACGCGACAATCACCGGCCGCCGACAGCGCTGCGCAATCCATGCCCTCTTCATCCACCGCGATACCGTGCAAGCGACCACCCGCCACAGCGAAGGCATGACCCGCCGCGCGGTAACCGGGATTTTCGATGCCAACGCCATCGCCCGGCTCCACCAACAGCTGTGCACAAAGGCTGATGCCTTGTTGCGCGCCACTGGTGATCACAATTTGTTCAGCCGAGCACTGCAAACCGCGTGAGCTGCGCAAATAAGCCGCAATCAGGCTGCGCAAGCGCGCATCGCCGGCAGGATCGCCGTAGCACAATTGCTGAAGATCCGGTTTGCGCCAGAAAGCCGCGTTGAGCTTGGCCCAGACGTCAAACGGGAACAGATCAAAAGCCGGCACACCCACTCGAAATGCCCGTGGCGGCCCACTTGGAGGACGAGCCAAATGGTTGTTCTTGACCCGACTCAATGGTTCGCTGTGGATAACTTTGCTGGATGGATCAACAGGTAAATCCAGCCAATTTGTGGATAAGGCTGTGGGTAAGCCTGTTGAAAACCCTGTGGATACTTTTGTGGATAGTTTTTTGGCGGAAGACGCGGTTTGCGGTAATTGAGCGACGTAGGTGCCATCGCCAACCTTTCCTTCGATAAAGCCTTCGGCATACAACTGATCGTAGGCTCGCACCACGCTGTTGCGGGAAATACCCAAAGCCAGCGCCAGATCCCGACTGGCCGGCAAACGTGTACCGCTGGCCAGACGGCCGTCGAGCACGCGCAAGCGCAACGCCTGATAGAGCTGACGCGTCAGGCCCTGACGGCGATCAAGCTCGATACCGGCCGGATTGAAGGGCATGGACAACGTGGACGAATCAGGCATGGCAATGGACCTATGAAATTGGTCATCAATGGCTCTTACAACAGACCAATAGCCTGCCTACGATGCAGACATTCGCCAAGGAAAATATCTCCATGTACACGCCGCGCCCCTTTGCCATCGACGAGTTGTCGCAACTCCACGAACTGATCCTCGCCACCCGCCTCGCCATTCTGGTGACCCACGGTGAAAACGGTCTGCAGGCCAGTCATGTACCGGTGCTGCTGCATTGCGAGCAAGGTGAGTACGGCACGCTGTACGGGCATCTGGCCAAGGCCAATCCACAGTGGAAAGACCTGCGCGACGGCGCCGAAGCCATGCTGATTTTTGCCGGCCCCGACGCCTACGTCAGCCCGGGCTTTTACCCGAGCAAGGCCGAACACGGCAAAGTCGTGCCGACCTGGAACTACATCGCTGTGCACGCCTACGGTCACGCGGAAACCTTCAGCGACGGCGGGCGACTGCTCGACATCGTCAGCACCCTCACCGACCGCCATGAAGCGGGCCGCGCGCAACCGTGGAAGGTCGACGACGCCCCCGCCGACTACATCGACGGCATGCTCAAGGCCATCGTCGGTTTCGCCATTCCCATCGACCGGCTGGAAGGCAAGCGCAAGCTCAGCCAGAACCGCAGCGCCGAAGATATTGCCGGCGTGCGCGAAGGTCTGGCCGCCAGCCCCGACATCAACGACCAAACCCTTGCCCAATTGATGCGTTAAGGAAAGCCCATGAGTCAGATCGAGATCCGTCAGGTCAGCGCCGACGACCACGCCGCGTGGTTGCCGTTGTGGCAGGCCTACCTGCGCTTCTACAACACCGAATTGCCGGACGCCGTCACGCACAGCACCTGGCAGCGTTTCCTCGACCCGAGCGAGCCGACCCACGCGGCATTGGCGTGGGCTGACGGCAAGGCTGTGGGCATGGTGCATTACATCTACCATCGCTCGAACTGGAGCATCGAAAACTCCTGCTACCTGCAAGACCTGCTGGTCACGGAGCACACCCGCGGCACGGGTGTCGGTCGCCAACTGATCGAACACGTCTACGTCACCGCCAAGGCTGACGGTTGCTGCAAAGTCCATTGGCTGACCCACGAAAGCAACGCCACCGCGATCCAGCTCTACGAGCGCATCGCCGAGCGCCCGGGCTTCATCCAGTTTCGCAAAGCCATTTAAGGAGAGGCACGCATGAGCATTTCACCGGCCGACTGGAAAGGTGTCCCCGCCCCCACCGCCACCCTGCTTGAAGGACGCTTCATCCGCCTGGAACGACTCGACCCGACGCGTCACGGCGATGGGCTGTTCGCCGCACTCGAGGGTCCGGGCGCCGATCCGAAACTCTGGGATTACTTGCCCTACGGCCCGTTCCCCGAGCGCAGTGTGTTCAATGACTGGCTGAACAATCACGCGGCGAGCAGCGATCCGTATTTCTTCAGCGTCATCGACCGCGCCAGCGGCCAGGTGCAAGGCATCCTCAGCCTGATGTCGATCGTCCCGGCCCAGGGTCGCATCGAAATCGGCCACGTCACCTTCGGCGCACCGATGCAACGCTCGCCGAAAAGCACCGAGGCGGTTTACCTGCTGGCCAGGCACTCCTTCGAGCTGGGCTACCGGCGCCTCGAATGGAAGTGCAACAACGGCAACGCCCGCTCCAAATACGCGGCCGAACGCCTGGGCTTCAGTTTTGAAGGCGTGTTCCGCCAGCACATGGTGGTCAAAGGCCAGAACCGCGATACGGCGTGGTACTCGATTCTGGATTCGGAATGGCCGGCGATTGCGGCAGGGTTCGAGCAGTGGTTGAGTGATGCCAACCAGACGCCGACCGGACAGGTGAAAGGCTTGGTCGAGTGCCGCGCCTGAATCGTTAACAGCAAAAGATCGCAGCCTGCGGCAGCTCCTACTCAAGTTAAATGCAGGAGCTGCCGCAGGCTGCGATCTGTTGATCTTTAACTGATATCTCGCCGAATCCGCACAACGCCCATCTTCATCCCAAACGGACGAAACACGGCGTTCAGCGACTTCAGCGTCTGATTGCCTTCGCCGTGCTCGATGTGCACCAGGGTTCGAACCGAGATTTTGCACATCTTCGCAAACTGGGTCTGATGCAGGCCCGTCACTTCTACGCGCAGGCGGCGAACGGCCTCACCGATCTCAAGCGTTCCCTGGGCCGATGCTTCTTGAATGTTTTCGATGAGCAGCGTGCGCTCGGCAACGGTCAGGCTCATTTCAGGTCCCACTCTTTCAAGCGTTGCTCCAGATTTCTCAGGTGAATCCCCGGATGGTTCGAAGATGCAATAAAGTGCATTTTTTTGACGAGTCAGGCCAAAATATCTGCAACAAAATGCAGATATGCCACGGTCTATTCTGGGGCAAACACAAAGTAATGCGGATGGATGTTTGACATCATTTTGTAAAAGCCGCTGAGCATAACGACTCGCTTACAACCGCGAGTCATCCGTCCACGCTGGAATGTAACGTCCATCCCACTTCTAAAAGCAAAAGATCGCAGCCTGCGACAGCTCCTACATTTGCCTTATGCAGGAGCTGCCGCAGGCTGCGATCTTTTGATCTTCGCTTAAGCGAGTTTCTGCGCAAGCACCGCAATGTGCTCCGGTCCGATCCCGCAGCAACCGCCTAGGTGACTCGCGCCACGCTGCTGCCAATCAATCGCCCAATGCAGATAACCCGGCGGATCGAGATCGTCACGCAACGGGTCGAGTCCGTCATTGGCCGTCGCTTCTTTTGGCTGCGGTGGAAACGCATTGGCATAGGCGCCAATGTGAATCCTCACCCCCAGACGTTCGAAGGTGTCGCGCGCCGCATCAATCGCCGCGCCGATCACTTCCGGCTGACTGCAATTGAACAGCAGCGTCTCGACGCCCAACTCAGCCGCCGCAGCCGCCGCCTCTGCAACCGGCTCGCCGGAGCGCAAACGCGGCACTTCGTCGGTGTCTTCATCCTTCAAGGTAAACGACAACCAGAACGGCTTGCCGTCCTGCGGCAGCCCTGCGTGGATGGCGCGTGCTTCGATGATCGAGCTCTGGGTTTCCGCCAGCCATAGATCAACGTGGGGGGCCAGGCCATTGACCAATGGCGCCAGCAACTCTGTCACTCGGCCAGCCTCGAACAGATCCGGACGATACGAACCGAACAGCGGCGGTAACGAACCCGCGACCTGTACGGCTTTGCCTGACGCCTTCACCGCACGCCGCGCCAGCTCACCGGCCAACGCCGCCAGCGCTTGCCCTTCAGCGGCGAAACGTTCTTCGCCAATGTGGAACGGCACCACCGCGTAACTGTTGCTGGTGATCACATTGGCGCCACTGGCGATGTACGCGGCATGTACCGCTTCGACCGCTTGCGGTGCTTCGCTGAGCGCCAGCGCCGACCACTCCGGCTGGCGGAATGGCGCCCCGGCGCGTTGCAACTCACGGCCCATGCCGCCATCGAGAATAATCGTGCTTCCTGCGCCCATATGCTTTTCACTCATATGCTTATGAAAATAACTCACTATCAGAGTCGTTCTTATAACTATTTAATACGCACCATTCGGTTAATAACAACCTCTTTTTTGTTCAGGGATCGACTGTGAAATTTCAACCGCTATTGGCCTTGGGCCTGACAGTTCTGGCCGCTTCCACCCAAGCCTTCGGCGGCACCACACTGGATCGTGTCGAGCAGAAAAAAGAGCTGGTCGGCGTGCTGATGGAAAGCTATCCGCCGTTCTCGTTTCTCAACGATCAGAATCAGCTCGACGGCTTCGACGTCGATGTCGCCAAAGCCGTGGCAGACAAACTCGGGGTCAAGCTGCGCCTCGAAACGCCGTCCTGGGACGTCATCGCTGCCGGCCGCTGGAGCGGGCGATACGACATCTGTATCTGCTCGATGACCCCGAGCAAGGCCCGCGCCGAAGTGTTCGATTTCCCGGTCGAGTACTACGCCTCGCCCGCTGTGATCGTGGTCAACGCCAAGGACGATCGCATCCACGGCGCCAAGGATCTGAGCGGCAAGAAAATCGGTCTCACCAGCGCTTCCAGTTATGAAAGCTACCTGAACAAGAGTCTGGTCATCGAAGGCGCTGAAGACACGCAGTTGCAGTACCCGTTCGAAGACGTGCAGATCGCCCCGTACGATACCGACAACGTCGCGTTCCAGGACTTGGGCCTGGGCGCTGGGGTGCGCCTGGATGCAATCCTTACCAACCTAGTCACCGCGCAGCCACGCCTGAACGAAGACCAGCGCTTCAAACTGGCCGGCGCGGCGCTGTACTCGGAGCCGAACTCCGTTGCCATCGAAAAGGGCGATGCGCAATGGGACGCCAAAGTGCGCGAGGTGTTTGCGCAACTTAAACAGGACGGCACCTTGAGCAAGCTGTCGCAAAAATGGATCGGCGCCGATATCAGTCAATGACTTCTTTCCCGACACCTCCAAAACCAGCGGTGACTGAATCACCGCTGCGCCGATTCTTCGGTTTTCGTACGCGGCTGTACCTGACATGGGCGGCGATGTTCTGTCTGTTCGCCGGGTTCTTCCTGAGCTTCGACCTGAAGTTCTCGATCATCCTCGACAAACTGCCCAATCTTGTCGGCCTCAAACTCGCACCCAATGGCTTTCTACAAGGCGCGGCGCTGACCCTGTTTCTGTGTGTGTGCTCGATTGTCGCTTCGTCATTGCTGGGCTTCGTTACCGCCTTGGCACGACTGTCGAAAAGCGCGGTGGCGTTCGGCATCGCCAGTTTCTACGCCTCGTTCTTTCGCGGCACGCCACTGCTGATTCAGATCCTGCTGATCTACCTCGGTTTGCCGCAACTGGGCATCGTGCCCGGCGCGATCGTCGCCGGGATCATCGCCTTGTCGCTGAACTATGGCGCCTATCTCAGCGAGATTTTTCGCGCCGGGATTCTTGGCGTTCCCTACGGCCAGCGAGAAGCTTCACTGGCGCTGGGCATGCGCGACTCGGTCATTCTGTGGCGCATCACCCTGCCCCAGGCAATGCGCACGATCATCCCGCCCACGACCAACCAGTTCATTTCGATGCTCAAGGATTCATCGCTGATTTCGGTGATGGGCGTTTGGGAAGTGATGTTTCTGGCGCAGTCCTACGGACGCTCAAACTATCGCTACATCGAGATGCTGACGACGGCGGCGATCATTTACTGGCTGATGTCGATCGGTCTGGAACTGATTCAGGCGCGGATGGAACGGCATTACGGCAAGGCTTACGTACGCCGCTCCTAAGGTGAACCGCAACGCAACAGACATCATTCTGTAAAAACCCATCGCTATACAGGACGGCCCGCTTATAACAAAAAGGCCTTCCGCTCATGCCGTTCTCGCCCCAACGTCTTTCGCTCGCCATTGCCCTGTTGATCTCGGCCACCGCCGCTCACGGTAAAACCGTACAGATCGACACCGCCACCACGGCGTCGCAAACCCTCGGTGGCAGCGATACGTTGACGATTTCGGCGCCGGGCAGCATCACCAACAGCGGCAAGACCGTGAGCCTGAAGGACAAGACCAGCGGTGCCGGGGTGGTGATTGATAACGCCGGCAAAATCATCTCCACCGGTGGCCGCGCCATCGACAGCAGTGGCGACCTGACCCAAGCGCGCAACTACGCCATCTACAACCGCAGTGGCGGGCAGATTCTCGGCGCCAATGACGCTCTGCGCATCGACAGCAACTTCGTCAGCGGCAGCCTGTTGATCGATAACAGCGGCATCATTCGTTCGACCACCGGCCAAGGGCTGGATCTGGATGCGTTGCGCAGCGACGGCGTGAAAACCACGATCATCAACCGCGAAGGCGGCTTGATTCGCGGCGATGCCAGCGACGGCATGAAGACCGGCGCCAACGCGACGATTACCAACTACGGCGAGATCTCCACGGGCGACTCGCACAATGCCGACGAGAAGTTCGACGGCATCGACATCGACTCTGCAAGCGGCGTCAGTGTGACCAACTATGGGGTGATTTCCGGCGGTCGTCACGGCATCACCACCGACCTCGGCGCGACGCTGGTCAACTATGGGCAGATCACCGGCAGAAACGGCTCGGGTTTCGGCTCCGACGGTGACGGCACGGTGATCAACCACGGCACCATCACCGGCGCCTATTCGGGCTTGCAGGCGAACGGTGACGGCGATGGTGTGGACATCGACAAGATCGCCCACATCGAAAACTACGGCACGATTCAAGGTGTAGGCGCCGGCGGTGTCGACAAGGGCGGTTTCGCCAATGGCAGCGAAGGCATTGCCCTCGGCGGCGGCTACATTCGCAACGCCAGCGGCGCGCTGATCAGCGGCGCCAACAGTGCAATTCTGGTCGATGACGGCAGCGGCGGTTCCGGGTTGGCGGCGACCACGCTGGAAAACTTCGGCACGATTCAAGGCCTCGACGGTTTCGGCGTGAAGTTCGTCGGCGAGTTCGCCGACGTCGTCGTCAACGGCGGCACCATCAGCGGCAGCAATGGCCTGGCACTGGATCTGGGTAGCGGCAACGACAGTCTGACCTTGCGCAATGGCAGCCGCTTCGTCGGCGCCGTGGACGGCGGCAGCGGTTATGACCGGGTGGTGATGGACGATGCGGCGGGCGGCAGCTTCGGCGAGAGCCGCAACTTCGAATGGCTGGAAGTCAGCCAAGGTGCGTGGACGCTGACCGGCAATGGCGATTTCAGCGACGGCGGCGCAGTGCGCAACGGCGCGACGCTGATCAACCAGGGTGGTATCGCTGGCAACCTGACAGTGGATGCCGGCGGTGTATATGCCGGTGGCGGATCGGTGGGCAACCTCAACATCAACGGCACATTGCGTACCGACACAAGCCTCGGTCGCGTATCGGTTATGCATGACCTGAACATGGGCAGCAGCGCCACCCTCGCCTACGGCGTCAATGCCGACGGCAGCAGCGCGCCGGTGCAGATCGGCGGCACGGCCAATCTCAATGGCGCGACCCTGGCGGTGAATCCCGGCAGCGGCACCTATCCGTGGCAGAGCCATTACACCGTGTTGCAAGCCGCGCAGGTCAACGGCACCTTCGGCAAAGTCACCAGTGACTACGCGTTTCTAACGCCGACACTGGCCTATACGCCGACCCAAGTCGATCTGACCTACACACGCAACGACGTGGCTTTCAATGATTTCGCCGCCACCGGCAACGGCGGCAAGGCCGCCAACAGTCTGGCCTCGATGGGCAAGAACAACGCGCTCTACAACGCCCTGCTCAACACCACCCAAAGCACGGCCGGTGCAGCGATCGAGCAGCTGGTCGGCGCCAGCAATGCCAACCTGACCAGCGCCACCCTCGGCGCCAGCAGTCAGGTAGGCAGCAGCATGCTCTCGGCCATGCAGCAAATGGGCGGCAGCACGGGGTTGATGGTCGGCCTCGATCAGCGCGATACCCCCGTGTTGGCAGCGAACGGCGTACCGTCCGCCGCCCGCAATCTGAACGATCCAAACGCTCGCGGCCGACTCTGGCTGCAAGCTATCGGCGGCTACGGCAAGCTCGACGGCGAACACGGCAACAGCGGCCTGGAACAACGTACCAAGGGCAGCGTGCTCGGCGCCGACTGGTCACTCAATCCGCAATGGCGACTGGGCGTGCTCGGCGGTTATTCGAAAACCGATCTGGACGCTACCGGCGTCGATGGCAACGTCGAGAGCTGGCACGCAGGCGTTTATGCATTGCATCAAAACGGCCCGATGTCTGTGCGTCTCGGCGCGGCCTACAGCGGCCATCAGGGCGAGAGCAAACGCACCGTCGCCTTCAATGGTTTCAGCGATCGTCCGAAAGGCGATTACGACGCCGACAGCCAGCAAGCCTTCGCCGAACTCGGTTACGCCATGGGCAGCGGGCGTCTCAGTGCCGAACCTTTCGCCAACCTCGGCTACCAGCGCTACCACCGCGACAGCTATCGGGAAAAGGGTGGCGCGGCGGCGCTGCAAGTCGACAGCCAGACCCAGGACAACTTCAGCAGCACCTTCGGCTTGCGTCTGGCGCACCTGAGCAGCCTGGACAATGGCATGAGCGTGACACCGCGCATGGCCGCCGGCTGGAAGCACACCTATGGTGATGTCAGCAGTTCGACGCGTCAGGCGTTTGTGGTCGGTGGCACGGCGTTCAGCGTTGATGGCAGCTCACTGGATCGCGACAGTCTGGTGCTGGAAGCCGGGCTGGATGTGGGTATTTCGGCACGGCATACGCTGGGCGTGGGCTATAGCGGCGAGATCGGCAGCAACAGTCGCAATCATGGATTGATTGGGCAGTGGCAGATGAGTTTTTGATTTGAATAGCCGGCGAGGTCCGGGTTGGTTGTAGGAAAAGGGATCGGTGCAGCCGAGTAAAAGCACCGGTTCGTACCACCGAGGCGATTTTCTACAAAACGATCCGACGTCGCCTGCAAGGCTGCGGGAAGTAGCCGACATCGGAAATTTCGGTGCATCAATAGAGTGGGGTCTCCTGTCAACAGAGGCCTTTCTTGATGCCCGCTCAACACAAATTCAAACCGAAATACCTGGCTCTGGCCATTGCGCTTACTGTTTGTGGCGTAGAGACCTCAGTCGCTCAGAATGCAGATGACCCGGTTATTGTTGCCGCCGCGGAAGGAAGCAAACCGCGTAAAAAACCCAAAGCGGTTGCTCCTGCTGCGCCAGTCATATCCGAGGCAACCATTGATGATTTCGAGCCTATCGAGGATATCTTTGCGATCCCGGACTTTATCGGCGCGCTGGAACATTCCTCCCCTTCGACAGAGCCGAGTGAGGACTCGACAACCCAGTCGCCAGGGACACAACCAGCCAAAGCCGTTGTTACGTTCGATGATGCATTCTATGAAGCTCTCGAATTCCCCGAGCCAGCCGCTGGCGAAACCGCAATTGCCGAGACAGATGAAAACCCGTTCGACGATTTTCAGAATGCCTATACCACGCAGCTCACATCCCTCTCGGAAGCATTCCAAAACAGCGACGGCGCATTAAAACTCGGGGACGGGGACGACCTGCTAGTTATCAACAACGGTGACCGGTGGGCAGGCCGGCTAGACGGTGGCGCAGGCACCAACGCCTTGCTCTTGAACGCCTCCGAGGGAGGCGAAATTGGTGAAACAGCCAACTTTGAAGGCATGCGAGTCGCTCGAGGAAACTGGCAACTGCGCCATGATTTCAACGGTAGTGCCGAGGTTAAAACGAGCGCTGGCCTGATCAACAACGGTTCGATCAAAGGTGATGCTTACGTTGACGCAAATGCCGTTTACGGCGGATCCGGTGATGTCAAAAACCTGCACGTAGAGGGTTTCCTGATCGCCAACCCCGGCCTTGGATCGCCAAAAATCAACGGCAATCTGACGTTAGGTGAAGGGGCGACAGTTTCCTACGCAGTAACCCCTGACAAGTTCTCTGATGCCATTTTGGTTGACGGTACCGCCACACTGGGAAATGCCGATCTCGTTGTTTACGGTACCCCCGGCGAATACGCCGACAGCACAGTACGTCCGGTTTTGCGTGCTGGCAAAATCGACGGTGAATTTGCAAGAGTCAGTACCAACCTGGCGTTCATGACGCCGACGCTTTCTTACACCGAAACTGCCGTCGCACTGACCTATCAGCGCAACGACATACCACTCGCACAAGTGGCAACATCCACCCAAGGTCAGGCCTTGGCCCGCAGCGTTGATACACCGAAGGCTGCAACTATCAACACCGCCGTTCGTGCCCTTGTGAACAGCAGCAAAACATCCGCCCCCATCGCCATCGAACAACTCGCCGCCGGCAGCAACGCCAACCTCGCCAAAGCCACGCTGAGTAGTATCACACCCGTGAGCACCAGCATGCTCTCAGCCATGCGCCAACTGGATAACCGCACCGGCCCCGCCCACGGCTCGGGTAACTCACCTCGTCAGGCCGCTGGCGGTGCAGATTCCGGTCGCGTCTGGGTACAGGCACTCGGCCATGGCGGCAAGGTCGATCGCGAGTTCGACAGCACTCTGAAACATGCCACTCAAGGTCTGGTCATGGGCGCTGACTGGCGGCTCGATGAGCAATGGCATGTCGGCCTGCTGGGCGGCAAATCGCAGACCCGACTCGATGCCCGTCAGTACGACGGCGACCTCGACAGTTGGCACCTCGGTGCCTACGCCGTGCGTCAGGACGGACCGCTGGCACTGCGTTTGGGGGCGACCTATGCCAGCCACGACGGCAGCAGCAAACGTCGGGTGGCGTTCAAGGGTTTCAGCGACCGTCTCAAGGGCGACTACGACGCGAACACCCAGCAAGCCTTTGCCGAACTGGGCTTCAATCTCGGTCGTAACAACGTGACACTGGAGCCCTTCGCCAGCCTCGGCTATCAGCGCTATCAACGCGACAGCTACAGCGAAAAAGGTGGGGATGCGGCACTGAAAGTCTTTGGGCAAACCCGCGACAACCTCAGCAGCACCTTCGGTCTGCGCACGGCGAAAATCACTCGCCTGGACAACGGCATGAATCTGACGCCGCGACTCAGTGCCGGCTGGAAACACACCTTCGGCGAGCTCGACATCGATACACGGCAGCAATTGGTCAAGGGTGGCAAGCGTTTCGAAGTGGCCGGTACGGCGCTGGATCGCAACAGCCTGGGCGTCGATGCAGGCCTCGACTTCGGCCTGTCTGCAAATCACACCGTAGGGCTGGGTGTCGCCGCTGACTTCGGCACGGAAAGTCGTACTCACAGTGTGATGGGCCAGTGGCGAATGGCGTTCTGATGATCTGAACACCGTCACTGTGGGAGCGAGCCTGCTCGCGAAGAGGGAGTGTCAGTCGACATGTTCTTTGACCGATAGACCGCATTCGCGAGCAAGCCCCCTCCCACAGGGGGACAGCGTTAATCGGAAAACCCAGGCAAAAAAAAAGGGGAGCACCATGCTCCCCCGAGGTTTAAAGCGTTTGATCGCGGCTGTTATCTCAGCCTTCGATCTCGATCAGGATTTCGCCCGGATTCACCCGGTCGCCTTTAGCGACGTGGATGGCCGTGACCTTGCCGGCAATGGCGGCCTGGACTTCGGTTTCCATCTTCATCGCTTCGGTGATCAGTACAGCCTGGCCAGCCTTGACGGTGTCGCCCTCCTTGACCAGCACATCAACGATGTTGCCCGGCATGGTGGTGCTGACGTGGCCCGGCGCGGACGCCTGTTTGCGTTTGCTGCTGCCACCGCTGACGAATTCGTTGAGCGGTTCGAACACCACTTCTTCCGGCATGCCATCGATGGACAGGTAGAAGTGACGCTTGCCTTCGGCCTTCACACCGACACCGGTAATGTCGACGCGGTAGGTTTCACCGTGGACGTCAATGACGAACTCGGTCGGTACACCTTCGCCACCCGCCGACGCCACAGCACCAGCCTCGGGAATCGGCAGCAGCACTTCAGGCACGAGGGTGCCGGCGGCACGCTCTTCGAGGAACTTGCGGCCGATGTCCGGGAACATGGCAAACGTCAGCACGTCTTCTTCCGACTTGGCCAGGGCGCCGATATCGGCACGCAGCTTGGTCATTTCCGGCTTGAGCAGATCGGCCGGACGCACGTCGATGACTTCTTCGCTACCGATCGCCTGACGACGCAGTTTCTCGTTGACCACGCCCGGCGCCTTGCCATAGCCGCCCTGCAAGTACAGCTTCACTTCGTTGGTGATGGTCTTGTAGCGCTCGCCGGCCAGCACGTTGAAGAACGCCTGAGTGCCGACGATCTGCGAAGTCGGCGTCACCAGCGGTGGGAAGCCAAGGTCTTCACGCACGCGCGGGATTTCCGCCAGCACTTCGCCCATGCGATTCAGCGCGCCCTGCTCTTTCAGCTGGTTGGCGAGGTTGGAGATCATCCCGCCCGGCACCTGGTTGACTTGCACTCGGGTGTCGACGGCGGTGAACTCGCTTTCGAACTGGTGGTACTTCTTGCGCACGGCGTAAAAGTACAGGCCGATTTCCTGCAGCAGTTCCAGATTGAGGCCGGTGTCGTATTCGGTGCCTTTAAGGGCCGCGACCATCGACTCGGTGCCCGGGTGGCTGGTACCGGAGGCGAAGCTGGAGATCGCGGTATCGATGTGGTCGGCGCCGTTTTCGATGGCCTTGAGCTGGCACATGGTCGCCAGGCCAGCGGTGTCGTGGGAGTGGATGAACACTGGCAGCGACTGCTCGGCTTTCAAAGCACGCACCAGTTCACCGGTGGCATATGGGGTCAGCAAACCGGCCATGTCCTTGATCGCTACCGAGTCGCAACCCATGGCTTCCATCTGTTTGGCTTGAGCCACAAAAGCGTCGATGGTGTGCACCGGGCTGGTGGTGTAAGCGATGGTACCTTGGGCATGTTTGCCAGCAGCTTTCACCGCTTCGATGGCCACGCGCAGGTTACGCACGTCGTTCATCGCGTCGAAGATGCGGAACACATCGATGCCATTGACCGCAGCCTTGGCGACGAAGGCTTTGACCACGTCGTCGCTGTAGTGGCGGTAGCCCAACAGGTTCTGCCCGCGCAGAAGCATTTGCAAGCGGGTGTTAGGCAGCGCCGCGCGCAGTTGGCGCAGACGTTCCCACGGGTCTTCTTTCAAAAAACGTACGCAGGCATCGAACGTCGCGCCGCCCCAGCATTCCAGCGACCAGTAGCCGACTTTGTCGAGCTTGTCGCAGATCGGCAGCATGTCTTCGGTGCGCATGCGGGTGGCGAGCAGCGATTGGTGAGCGTCGCGCAGGATGGTGTCAGTGACAAAAATCTTCTTGGACATTGTTGTATTCCTCACAGGCCTGCGTGGGCGGCGATGGCGGCGGCGATGGCCAGGGCCAGCTCTTCGGGTTTGCGCTTGATCGAGTAGTTGGTCAGTTCAGGGTGGCTTTCAACGAAGCTGGTATTGAACTGGCCGCTACGGAATTCCGGATTGCGCAGGATTTCCTGGTAGTACGCGGCGGTGGTCTTCACCCCCTGCAGACGCATGTCGTCGAGGGCGCGCAGGCCGCGATCCATCGCCTCTTCCCAGGTCAGCGCCCAGACCACCAGTTTCAGGCACATCGAGTCGTAGAACGGCGGGATGGTGTAGCCGGTGTAGATCGCTGTGTCGGTGCGCACGCCCGGACCGCCGGGGGCGTAGTAACGGGTGATCTTGCCGAAGCTCGGCAGGAAGTTGTTCTTCGGGTCTTCGGCGTTGATGCGGAACTGCAACGCGAAACCACGGTGCTGAATGTCTTCCTGCTTCACCGACAGCGGCAGGCCGGAGGCGATGCGGATCTGTTCGCGGACGATGTCGATCCCGGTGATTTCTTCGGTGATGGTGTGTTCCACCTGCACCCGGGTGTTCATCTCCATGAAGTAGACCTCGCCCTCGGCGAGCAGGAACTCCACGGTGCCGGCGTTCTCGTAGCCGACAGCCTTGGCCGCACGCACCGACAGGTCGCCGATGTAGGCGCGCTGTTCCGGGGTCAGTTGCGGGCTCGGAGCGATTTCGATGAGCTTCTGGTTGCGCCGCTGGATCGAGCAGTCACGCTCGAACAGATGCACGACATTGCCGAAGCTGTCGCCGAGGATCTGCGCTTCGATGTGCTTTGGATTGACGATGCATTTTTCCAGGAACACTTCGGCAGAACCGAAAGCCTTGGTGGCTTCGGAAATCACCCGAGGGAAATTCTGTTCGAGTTCTTCACGGCTGTTGCAGCGACGGATACCGCGACCGCCACCACCCGAAGTGGCCTTGAGCATCACCGGGTAACCGATACGGTCGCCTTCGGCCAAGGCTTCTTCGATGTCGGCAACGTTGCCTTCGGTGCCCGGCGTGACCGGTACGCCGGCCTTGATCATGCTGCGGCGCGCTTCGGTCTTGTCGCCCATGCGGCGAATGACTTCTGCCGACGGGCCAATGAATTTGATGCCGCGCTCGGCGCAGATGTCTGCCAGCTCGGCGTTTTCCGACAGAAAACCGTAGCCGGGATGCAGTGCATCGCAACCGGTTTCAACCGCCAGGTTCACCAGCTTGCGCGGATTGAGGTAACCGGCCAGTGGCTCGGCACCGATGCTGTGGGCCTCGTCCGCACGCTTCACATGCAAGGCATGACGGTCGGCGTCGGAAAAAATCGCAACCGAGCGAATGCCCATTTCGGCGCAGGCTCGCACGATTCGTACGGCAATCTCACCACGGTTGGCGATCAGGATCTTTGTTATCACTTGGAGGTTCCCTTGAGCCGGTGGCACCACGACCTGCTAGACCCAGGTCGACGCGTGACCAAATGTTTCAATTTAGTCGCAGGTCCACACTAGCGCTCATGAGGGATTAACAAAAATGAATAAAAATTGGGTCAGGCATAAGTAAAGACTTATAGTCAGCGCATCCTCCCGTGTTCAGAGTCGGTAGAAAATGCGTAAGTCCTTGATGCGTATGACATTACGTCAATTGCAGATCTTCAACGAAGTGTGCGATTTGCGTTCTTACAGCCGCGCAGCGGAGGAAATGTCGCTCACACAACCGGCTGTCAGCCTACAGATTCGTCAGCTTGAAGAGCTGATCGGGCAGCCATTATTCGATTATGTCGGCAAAAAACTCTACATGACCGAAGCCGCTGAAGCACTTCAGCGCGCCAGCCGGGACATTTTCGGACGCCTGGAAAACCTCGACATGCAGCTGTCCGACATGCAGGGCTCGCTGCAAGGGCAACTGAAACTGGCGGTGGAATCCAGCGCCAAGTATTTCGTGCCTCACCTGTTTGCAGCGTTCAAGCGCCAGCATCCGGAAGTCAATCTGCAACTGACCGTGGTCAACCGTGGCCAGGTGATCCGACGCCTGTCTGACAACCGCGACGACCTGGTGATCATGTCGATGGTCCCGCAGGACATGGGTCTGGAGTTTCTGCCGTTTCTCAATAATCCAATTGTTGCCGTAGCGCGTCCGGATCATCCGCTGGCACACATGGGACCCTTGCGTTTGCAGGACCTTGAACCGTACACGCTGCTGATC
This sequence comes from Pseudomonas sp. NPDC087598, assembly GCF_044743525.1. NCBI lineage: Bacteria > Pseudomonadati > Pseudomonadota > Gammaproteobacteria > Pseudomonadales > Pseudomonadaceae > Pseudomonas > Pseudomonas sp. NPDC087598. The sequence continues at coordinate 28,029 of NZ_JBIUWQ010000023.1, forward strand.
CGTGAGCCCGGCTCGGGTACGCGATTGGCGTGTGAGGAGTATTTCAAGGAGAAGCGTGTGCACTTCACCCAGACCCAGGAGGTCGCTTCGGCAGAAGCCCAACGCGAATGCGTGCTGGCGGGTCTGGGCCTGGCGCTGTTGACGCGCCACGCCCTGAACCTGGAGCTGGCGACCGGCGGCTTGGTGGAGTTGCCGGTCGAGGAGCTGCCGCTATTCCGTAGCTGGTGCCTGGTGCAAGCCAAGGCCAAACGGCTGTCACCGGTGGCGCACGCCTTCCTGGCGTTTATCCGCAGCGAACGCGTGCAGATCAGCGCGCTGGTTGAGCGCTTCGACGGGAAGCTGCGGGCGCTGCCTGCCAGTGATTGATTTCGGGAAAGTCGCCGATTTCAGCCTCAAGCTGACGAAGCTCGAAGCGATCTTCGATAGCGCGGCGAAATTCCATGCGGCGCTGGTCTTCCTGCTGACGACGGGTTTTCGCGGCGCTGTTGCGTTCTTCGTAAGGCTGAGCCATTTCGAGTCTCCCAAGGCGTTTACGGGAGTTTCACGATAGGCGGAAGGGATGACGGTTTGGCTGCCGGGGGATGACAGTGCGATGAAACTTTGCAGATTGCGTTTCATTGTGGCGAGGGAGCTTGCTCCCGCTGGACTGCGAAGCAGGCCCGGCCTTTTCAGGGCCGCTGCGCGCCCCATCGGGAGCAAGCTCCCTCGCCACAAAAGCAGTCATCAGTCATCCAGCGCTTTCACGGCTTTTGGCGACAGCCGCAAGCTGCGCAGGCTGCGCTTCACGCTCTTGAGGTGGTTGACCAGGCTCGGCCCGCGCGCCATGGCCACGCCCATCGCCAGCACGTCGATCACCACCAGGTGAGCGATACGCGAGGTCAGCGGCGTATAGATTTCAGTGTCTTCGTGCACATCGATCGCCAGGTTGACGGTGGACAGCTCCGCCAACGGCGTCTGGCTCGGGCACAACGTGATCAGCGACGCCCCGCTCTCGCGAACGAGGTTGGCGGTGATCAGCAGGTCTTTCGAACGCCCGGACTGGGAAATACAGATCGCCACGTCGGTCGGCTTCAACGTCACCGCCGACATCGCCTGCATGTGCGGGTCGGAATACGCCGCTGCGGTCAGTAGCAAGCGGAAGAACTTGTGCTGGGCATCCGCCGCCACCGCGCCTGACGCGCCGAAGCCGTAGAACTCGACCCGCTGCGCCTGCGACATCAGGGTCACCGCACGCTGCAACTCCACCGGATCGAGCTTCTCGCGAACCTCCATCAGCGTGTGCAACGTGGTATCGAAAATCTTCAGGCTGTAATCGGCGACCGAGTCGTCTTCATGGATCGCGAACTGGCCGAAGCTGGCACCCGCCGCCAGGCTTTGCGCAAGCTTGAGTTTCAGATCCTGAAAACCGGAACAACCGATGGCGCGACAGAACCGCACGATGGTCGGCTCACTGATGCCGACGCTGTGGGCCAGGTCGGCCATGGAACTGTGCATCACGGCCGCAGGGTCAAGCAGCACGTGGTCGGCGACCTTGAGCTCCGACTTGCGTAACAGGTGACGTGACTGGGCGATGTGTTGCAGCAGATTCAAGGGGCTGGACTCTTCTTATGGTCGGGGATGTAGCAAGCTTGTAGTTATACTACATGAATCGGCTTTTTGCCTGCTCAATGCGTAACTCCATGTCCCTATATCAGGCGCGATGGCATCCATGTAGCCCTTAATGCGGGTTTTCCTGTTCACGCAAAAGCCCGGCCAGCCCGGCAGCTTCCACCGGTCGGCTGATCAGATAGCCTTGTACTTCATCGCAACGCTCGGCGCGTAAAAAATCCAGCTGTTCCTGCCGCTCGACCCCTTCGGCCACCACTTTCAGCGACAAGCCATGAGCCATGGCAATGATCGCCCGGGTAATCGCCGCATCTTCACTGCCCTCGCCCAGACCACGAATGAACGCCTGATCGATCTTCACGTAATCCACCGGAATGCGCTTGAGATAACTCAGCGACGAATAGCCGGTGCCGAAATCATCGATGGCCAGTTTCACCCCCAGATCGCGCAGTTGCTGGAAGGTCGCGATGATGTGCTCAACGCTGTCGAGCAATTGGCTTTCGGTCAGCTCCAGCTCAAGGTAGTGCGGCGCCAGCCCGGTTTCTTCGAGCACCTGACGCACCAGGCTGACCAGTTTGCCCTGGCGCAGCTGATGCACTGACAGATTCACCGAAACCCGGATCGGCTCCAGCCCCTGACGCTGCCACTCGCACGCCTGCCAGCAGGCCTGACGCAACACGAACTCGCCGATCGGCCCGATCAGACCGGTCTCCTCGGCCAGACCGATGAAATCCCCCGGCGGCACCCGGCCCATCGTCGGATGATCCCAGCGCACCAGCGCCTCCGCCGCATTCAGACGTCCCGTTTGCAGACACAGCTTCGGCTGATAGAACACCTTCAATTGCTGCTCATCGATGGCTTTGCGCAGCTGGTTTTCCAGCTGCAAACGCTCAAGGGTGCTGGCCTGCAAGCTCTCGGTGTAGAACTGGAAGTTGTTACCGCCCAGATGTTTCGCGTGCTGCATGGCCATGTTCGACTGACTGACCAGCGCAGAAATCTCCCGCGCATTGTCCGGCAACATGCTGATGCCCATCGACGCGCTGACCACCAGTTCATGCCCATCGACCGTCAGCGGCAGACGCAACTTGGTCGACAGCCGCGTGGCGACACGGGCCAGGCTCGACAGGTTGCCGTAGGCATCGAACAGCACCGCAAATTCATCACCGGACAGCCGCGCGATAGTGTCGGCTTCCGGCAAGGCATTAATCAGGCGACGGGCCATTTTCTGCAGCAACTGGTCAGCGACTTCATGACCGAGGCTGTCGTTGAGTAACTTGAATCGGTCCAGATTGATGTGCAGCAGCGCCAGACTGCGCCGCCCGCCCTGCCGGACCCGTTGATGCGCTTCGTGCAGGCGCTCGCGGAACAGCGAACGGTTGGCCAGCCCGGTAAGTTCGTCGTAGTGCGTCAGGTAACGCATGCGTTCTTCGGATTCGCGTCGAGCGGAAAGATCGGAGAAGAAGCCGACGATATGACTGACATTTCCCCGACTATCGCGCACCGCATTCAGTTGCAGCCACTGCGGGTACAACTCGCCATTCTTGCGGGTCTCCACCAGTTCGCCCTGCCAGCTGCCGTGCTGTTCCAGCGCGTGACGGATCGCCACGTAATGACGACGGGCATCACGGCTGCACGGCAGCTCGACGACGTTGCGCCCGAGCATGTCGTCGATGTCATAACCGGTGACCCGACTGAAAGCCTGATTGATCGCGATCAACGCGTAGTTGGGGTCGAGAATCACGATGCCTTCGCTGGCTGCTTCAAATACCGTCGCCGCCAGTCGCTGCTGCTCTTCAAGGCTTTTGCTGGCACTGATGTCGCGCCGCGTGCCGACCATCCGGATTACTCGCCCGCTGTCGCTGCGCTCCACGGCGCGACCACGGTCTTCGATCCACACCCAGTGGCCGTCGCCATGACGCACGCGATACTCGATCTGATAATCCTCGGTGCGCCCCTTCAGGTGTTCGACCAGTGCATGCTTGAGCGGCGGCACGTCTTCCGGATGCAGGCGCGGCTTGAGGTCGCGCAAAATAGCGGTGACGTATTCAGGAGCAAGGCCGAACAACTCCTGAATCTGCGTGTGGTGGACCTCGTCGCTTTGCAGATTCCAGTCCCACAGCCCCAGCTCACTGGCCTTCAATGCCAGCGCGAGACGCGCTTCGCTTTTGCTCAGGGCCTGATTGGCCGCGTCGAGTTCGCGGCTGCGCTGGGCGACACGGTCCTCCAACTCGACCTGCGCTTCACGCAACTTACCCTCGGCACAGCGGCGATGGTCGATTTCTGTCGCCAGTTCATGATTAAGTTGCTCGCTGCGCATTTGCGTCTGTTGCAGGTGTTCGATCAGGCGCTGATTCTGAAAGCGCCGCACCAAGCCGCGATCAATCAGCCGATTGACCTGCCACGCCACCACGCTCAACGAACCCAGCAGGATCAGCCCGAGCCAGCCCCAGCCTCGCGCCAATTCATCGCCGCCCCAAAACAGAAAACCGATCGCCGGCAGCAGGCACGGCAAGGTAAACGACAGGAACGCTGGCAGGCTGACCGCATAAGCGACGCTGGCCGACAGCGTCGCGGCGCCGATCAGGCCAAACACCCAGGCCTGTTGCATGAAGTTGTCGGCAGGCACCAAAGCGATGCCGGCGCCGGCCAGGGTCAGGCCGGTCATGGTCGAACCGATCAGAAACATTCGGAACCAGATGGGTTGGGCCTGACGGTTAGGGATCGCCGAATCGAACGCCGCGACCTGAATCACCCGCAACGCCACCAGCGACAGCAACCACACCAGCCAGACGCTGACCACGAAATAGCGCTGCGGGCTCCAGAGCAAACCGGCGCAGACCAGACCATTGATCAACATGAACAGGGTGGGCAACAAGGAGCCCTGATACAGCAGGCGCGTGCGCTCCACCGCCATTTCGACGGCATAGTGCTTGCGGATAACCCGGGGTTCCACGGAGGGGCCCGACAGTTCGGCGCTGAGGGTCATGGGCAACGTTCTTGTTCTTATAAGGAGGGCGTGCGCCCGAAACGTGGACGGAGCATACACAAGCCGCCCCCTTTGCCAAACTGCTCCAGATCATAAATTGAGCGAAACTTTATCTCCCTGTCGCACCGGCAAAACCCGCCAAGCGAGACGGACCAACGCCTGTAGCCGGTGACCGACCGGTCGTCATCGGCAGCACTTTCATCGGCTAATGCAAAGCTCGGTTTGCCCGGGCCTGCGGCGCACCCTAGAATGCCCCGATGCGCGATGATCTCTCCCTTCTGCTGAACTCTCTCAACGATGCCCAACGCCAGGCCGTAGCTGCCCCCGTTGGCCGTCAGTTGGTCCTGGCCGGTGCTGGCTCCGGTAAAACCCGAGTGCTGGTGCACCGTATCGCCTGGTTGATCCAGGTCGAAAACGCCTCGCCCCACTCCATTTTGTCGGTGACTTTCACCAACAAGGCCGCTGCCGAGATGCGTCATCGCATCGAGCAGTTGCTGGGTATCAACCCGGCCGGCATGTGGGTCGGCACCTTCCACGGCCTGGCACACCGCTTGTTGCGGGCGCACTGGCAGGAAGCGGGCTTGAGCCAGACCTTCCAGATTCTCGACAGTGATGACCAGCAACGTCTGGTCAAGCGGGTGATCCGCGAGCTGGGGCTGGACGAACAGCGCTGGCCGGCCCGTCAGGCCCAGTGGTTCATCAACGGGCAGAAAGACGAAGGTCTGCGTCCAAAACACATTCAGGCCAGCGGCGATTTGTACCTGGCGACCATGCGCGGCATTTATGAGGCCTACGAGGCCGCGTGCCAGCGCGCCGGCGTCATCGATTTCTCTGAGCTGCTACTACGCGCCCTCGATCTGTGGCGCGATCACCCGGGCCTGTTGGCACATTACCAAAAGCGTTTCCGGCACATTCTGGTGGACGAGTTCCAGGACACCAACGCCGTGCAGTACGCCTGGTTGCGCCTGCTCGGCAAGGGTGGCGACAGCCTGATGGTGGTCGGCGACGACGATCAGTCGATTTACGGCTGGCGCGGCGCGAAGATCGAGAACATTCATCAGTACTCATCGGACTTCCCGGACTCCGTGACTATTCGCCTGGAGCAGAACTATCGCTCCACCGCCGGCATCCTCAAGGCTGCCAACGCGTTGATCGCCAACAACACCGGGCGTCTCGGTAAAGAGCTGTGGACCGACGGCGGTGATGGCGAGGCGATCAACCTGTACGCCGCGTTCAACGAACACGACGAAGCACGCTACGTTGTCGAAACCATCGAAAGCGCGCTGAAAACCGGCCTGGCTCGCAGCGATATCGCGATTCTGTACCGCTCCAACGCCCAATCGCGCGTTTTGGAAGAAGCCTTGCTGCGTGAACGAATTCCTTACCGCATCTATGGCGGTCAGCGCTTCTTCGAGCGCGCGGAAATCAAGAATGCCATGGCCTACCTGCGCTTGCTGGAAGGGCGCGGCAACGATGCGGCGCTGGAACGGGTAATCAACGTCCCCGCTCGCGGTATCGGCGAGAAAACCGTCGAAGCAATCCGCGACCATGCCCGTCACAGCGATGTGTCGATGTGGGAAGCGATGCGCCAACTGGTCGCCAATAAAGGCCTGACCGGTCGTGCGGCGGGTGCGTTGGGCGCGTTTATCGAGCTGATCGAGAACCTTGCCGCCAAGTGCATGGAAATGCCGCTGCATTTGATGACGCAAACCGTCATCGAGCAATCGGGCCTGATCGCCTATCACGAAGCGGAAAAAGGCGAGAAAGGCCAGGCCAGGGTGGAAAACCTTGAGGAGTTGGTCAGCGCCGCGCGCAACTTCGAAAACACCGAAGACGACGAAGAGCTGACGCCCCTGGCGGCATTCCTCGGCCACGCCTCGCTGGAGGCCGGCGACACGCAGGCTGACGAGCACGAAGACAGCATTCAACTGATGACGCTGCACAGTGCCAAGGGTCTGGAATTCCCGTACGTGTTCCTCGTGGGCATGGAAGAAGGCCTGTTCCCGCACAAGATGAGCCTGGAAGAACCGGGGCGTCTTGAAGAAGAGCGTCGTCTGGCTTACGTCGGCATCACCCGGGCAATGCAGAATCTGGTGATGACCTATGCTGAAACCCGACGCCTGTACGGCAGCGAAACCTACAACAAGGTTTCGCGTTTCGTCCGCGAAGTGCCGAAAGGTCTGATTCAGGAAGTGCGCCTGTCGAACAGCGTCAGCCGACCGTTCGGCGGCAACCAGTCGATGAGCGGCAGCAATCTGTTCAGCGGCAGCGAGATTCCGGAAACCGGCTTCAGCCTTGGGCAAACCGTACGTCACTCGATCTTCGGTGACGGCGTGATCCTCAACTTCGAGGGCGCAGGCGCGCAGGCCAGGGTGCAGGTGAACTTCAGCGAAGGCAGCAAGTGGCTGATGCTTGGTTACGCGAAGCTTGAAGCCATCTGAAGCCGGTTTCGCTTTTCTGTGGGAGCGAGCCTGCTCGCGAATGACGTCACCGCGGTTGATCTGATAAACCGCAGTGTGGCTTTCGCGAGCAGGCTCGCTCCCACAGGGTTAGGTGTTGGCTGATTGATCAAGGATATTTCCATGGGCTCAGGCTTCTTTTCCTCCTGGACATTCTGGGCCCTGCTCTCGGCAACTTTCGCCGCATTGACGGCGATCTTCGCCAAAGTCGGCATCGAAAACGTCAATTCCGATTTCGCCACCCTGCTGCGCACCATCGTGGTACTCGTCAGCCTGGCCTTGATTTTGTACGCCACGGGCCAATATCAGTCGTTGGGATCGATATCCGCCAGGAGCTATCTGTTCCTGTTGCTGTCCGGTCTGGGCACCGGCGCGTCGTGGTTGTGCTACTTCCGCGCATTAAAGGTAGGCCCGGCGTCACTGGTCGCTCCAGTGGACAAGCTCAGTGTGGTGCTGGTGGCGATACTTGGCGTGATCTTGCTGGGCGAGAAACTCGATCTGCGCCAATGGGGCGGTATCGGCTTGATCACTGCTGGCGTGGTGATGCTGGCATTTCGTCGCTAAGCAGCTTTCTCACTGAACCTGTCGCTCTTTCCTACAGCCAAATGTACATGGCCTTATTGCCCCGACCGAGCTGAACGTAACCTGTCAGGCAAAAGCCCGAAACACTCTCTCGCTAGCCAGTGCCACTTCAGCTGTGCAACATGGCGCGCGTGTCTCCACAAACGGGAATTCCCTTTATGAAACGTTTTCTTAGCATCGCCATGGCGTTGTGCATCGGCCTGACGATGAGCCTCGACGCCAATGCCAAGCGCTTTGGTGGTGGCAAAAGCGCCGGCGCTGCGCCGACGCACCAGACCAGCCAAATGGCTCCTTCTTCTCCAGGCATGGGCGGCGCTGCGGCGACCGCTGGTGCTGCCGGTGCCGCCGGTGCTGCTGCCAAGGCTGGCGGCGCTTCGAAATGGCTCGGCCCTCTGGCCGGCATCGCCGCCGGTGGCCTGCTGGCGTCCATGTTCATGGGCGGCGGCTTCCAGGGCATGCAGATCTTCGACATCCTGATCATGGCCGTGATCGCGTTCGTGATCTTCCGTTTCATCGCCGCTCGTCGACGCAAGCAACAGGAGCACCTGGCTCCGGCCGGCGCGCCAATGCAGCGTGAAGCGTTCGAGCAGAAGCCTGCTGCCATGGGTTCGATCTTCGGTGGCTCGGCTGCACCGGCTGCCGCTCGTCCGGTCATCAACGCTCCGGCATGGTTCAACGAACAGAACTTCCTTGCCGCCGCGCGCAGCCACTTCCAGGCGCTGCAGCAGCACTGGGACGCCAACGAAATGGACAAGATCGCCGAGTTCGTGACCCCGCAAATGCTTGAGTTCCTCAAGCGTGAGCGTGCAGATCTGGGCGACGCCTTCCAGTCGACCTACATCGACAACCTCCAGGTGCAACTGGACGGCGTCGATGACCGCGCCGACAAGACCATCGCCACCCTGACATTCAGCGGTGTGTCGAAGACCTCGCGTTTCGACCAGGGCGAAGTGTTCAGCGAAAGCTGGAACATGGAGCGTCCGCAGGGCGACAACCAGCCTTGGCTGGTCGCCGGTATCCGCCAGAACGGCTGATCCCTCCTGCGTCAGTCAGGTAACAGTGAAAACCCCGGACTTGTCCGGGGTTTTTCTATTTCGCGGTTGCATCTATAGCGAGCTACTGTATAAACCGGCCCATATAAACCGCGCCATTCAAGCAAGAGGATCCCGGACGTGGAAGAAATCATCGAACAACTGCGCGAAGCCAACGAACCCGTACCGGTTCCACTGGAATTGCCTGACGAAGACCAACTGGTGGAAGTCGAAGAAGAACTCTTCATCAACATTCCGTTTGTCTTCAAAGAGTTTCTGCTGACCGTCAGCGACGTGGTTTACGGCAGTCTGGAGCCGGTGACTGTCACCGACCCGCAATCGCATACCTATTTGCCGGATGTGGCGGCGAATGCCTGGGACGCCGGCGTGCCGCGCGACCTGATTCCGATCTGCCAGGACGGCGACAACTACTACTGCGTCGAAGAAGACGGCACTGTGGTGTTGTGGTCGGGCGAAGAAGAGCTGATCACCGAAGAATCCTGGGAATCGGTGTGGCACTGGGCGCGGGACGTCTGGCTGGAAAGCTGATTTGCCCAACGCCCCGGGTGGTCAATGCCCCGACGATTCCTTGTGATTGTCGAGGGTTTCCAGCAAAGCCACCTGCATCCGCGTGTGCACTCGGATGAACCAGCGCCAGAGTAGCGCCGCCACGGCGGCCGCGACCACGGCGATCAGCACCAGCAACTTGTTGGTCGGCAGAATACTGGCCGACAAGGCTGCCAGCAGCAGGAAAATCACCAGCAGCGAGAGAATCGGGATCACCTCGGAGATCACCCGGCGCACTCGCTGCGTGTGCCTTCCAGCCATCTCAGGCTTCACTCCCATCTCGGCCAGCAGCATCGACAACGCCTTGAGCTTGCGATAGGCGGCGATCAGGAATGGCAACGACAGCAGCAACGCCCCGCCCCAGATCAACGCCTTCTGCCAGCTCGGATCGCTGATCCAGTCGTGCAGCGACAGCGAGATTCGTTCAGCGAAAAACGCTCCGGCGAAGAAGATCGCAATCACCAGCGCAAGATTGACCCCCACCTGCAACAGAATCCGCCGGATCATCGACGCCAGTATGGCGCCCTCGCCTTGCGGCTGGATACTGCGCAGCCATTCGCCATACATACCGAACACACGCCCGAGACGCTGCGGCATCGCGGCAGACAGCTTGATCGACAGCGGATCCGCCGCGCGAATCAGGTACGGTGTCAGCAGCGTGGTGATCACCGACACCGCCACGGCCACCGGATACAGGAAGTTGCTGGTGACCTGCAGGGTCATGCCCAATGCGGCGATGATGAAGGAAAATTCGCCAATCTGTGACAGCCCCATCCCCACACGCAGTGAGGTGCGTCCGTCATTGCCGGCGATAAACGCACCGAGCCCGCAGGACAACATCTTGCCCAGCACCACGGCTACGGTGATGACCGCAATCGGCCACGCGTATTGCAGAAGAATCATCGGATCGAGCATCAGGCCGATGGCGACAAAGAAAATTGCACTGAAGAGATCACGAACCGGCTCGATCAGCCGCTCGATCTTCAGCAGTTGCCGCGACTCGGCCATGATCGCGCCGATCAGAAACGCACCGAGCACCATGCTGTATTCAAGCTTGACCACCAGCAGGCAAAAGCCGAAACACAGGCCCAGCACAGTGATCAGCAGCATCTCGTTGCTTTCGAATTTGGCGACGTAAGCCAGCAAACGCGGCACCAGCAAAATGCCGATGACCAAAGCGACGATCATGAACAGCGACAACTTGCCGACCGTGGAAAACACTTCGCCGGAGCTGACTGTACCGCTGACCGCGATGCTGGAAAGCAGCGCAATGATGCCGATGCCGAGGATGTCCTCGACGATCAGCACGCCGAAGATCAACTGCGCGAAACGCTCGTTCTTCATCTTCAGATCGTTGAGCGCCTTGACGATGATGGTGGTCGAGGAGATCGCCAGAATCGCGCCGAGGAACAGCGAGTCCATGGTGTTCCAGTCAAACCAGCGGCCGATTTCGTAACCGATCCAGATCATCAGAATGATTTCGAGGAACGCCGCAATAAACGCCGTGGCGCCGACCTTGAACAGCTTGCGCAGGCTGAACTCCAGCCCGAGGCAGAACATCAGGAAGATCACCCCCAGCTCGGCGAGGGTCTTGATCGTTTCTTCGTCGTGGATCAGGCCGAACGGCGGGGTGTGCGGGCCGATGATGAATCCCGCAACGATGTAGCCCAGCACCACCGGCTGCTTGAAACGGTGAAACAGAACCGTCACCACACCTGCGACCAACATGATCACTGCCAGGTCTTGAATGAAACTGATGGCATGCATGGCGTGGGCTCCTTGAATGACGAGGCTCGCAGTCAGGCATCAGAAAGATCTGAGCGAGCGGGGTAAAAATCCGCTTTTCGTGTGGGAATTGCCCTTGAGGCGGGCTTTTGCAGGGTAACACCGCGACTTACGCCTGAAAGGCGGTGCAATATATGGAAACAGATCGATCCCGGCGTGACGGCGGCCAGTCGCCCGGCGTCCCGATAACGGTGCTTTTGAAAAGCGACCAGGCGCCCGTAGAGGCGCTTCCAGCAAACCAGCCTTGATCCGTGAGAACGTTATGGAACCCGGAAACGCCCAGCTGTCGATGACGGTACTGATGACCCCCGACATGGCCAACTTCTCTGGCAATGTCCACGGCGGCACCCTGCTCAAATACCTCGACGAAGTGGCCTACGCCTGCGCGAGCCGTTATGCCGGCCGCTACGTGGTGACGCTGTCGGTGGATCAGGTGATTTTCCGCGAGCCTATCCATGTCGGCGAACTGGTGACTTTCCTCGCGTCGGTCAACTACACCGGCAATACCTCGATGGAAGTCGGCATCAAAGTGGTGACCGAGAACATCCGCGAGCGCTCGGTGCGCCACACCAATAGCTGCTTCTTCACCATGGTCGCGGTGGATGACCAGCGCAAACCGGCTGCGGTGCCGCCGCTGCAACCGCAGAACAGTGAAGACAAACGCCGCTACATGCAGGCTCAGCAGCGCCGGCAGATTCGCCAGGAGCTGGAAAAACGTTATCAGGAGATCAAGGGCGACGCCTGAGATTGGTAGCGATCTGATGAAAGCTTTCGCGAGCAGGCTCGCTCCCACATAGGATCGGTGGCGTACACAAAACCAAATGTGGGAGCGAGCCTGCTCGCGAATAAAGGCAACGCGGTCTTACAGACTGATCGCGGTCGCCTCGAATTTCACCCGCGGATGCGCAATCCGATCCTGCGCCCGCACCAGTTGCAGCTCATAACTGGCGCAGGCCTGAGTCTCCAGCAGCACTTCATGCACCGCCGCCGCCGTGAATTCGAATGCGGCAACCAAGCTGTCGCCCAGCAACACCCGCGCCAGAAACAGCCCGGACGTCAGATCGCCCACGCCCACCGGCTGACGCGGAAATGCCAGCATCGGGCGACGCAGATGCCAACTGCCCTCGGCGGTCACCAACAACATCTCAAAACCATCAGCCGGTTTACCCGGGTAATCCAGATGCTTGACCAGTACGGCTTTCGGCCCACGCGCCAACAGCGCCCGCGCCATCGCCAGGCAATCGAACAACGACTGCGGCTTGCGTCCGGAGAAGCTATCCAGCTCCAACTGATTCGGGCACATGAAGTCCGCCACGGCGGCCGCCTCGTCCAACAGAAAGTCGCTGACTTCGGCCGGCACACTGCAACCCTTCTCCGGATGACCCATCACGGGATCGCAGAGATACAAAGCCTTGGGATTGACCGCTTTGATGCGCGCCACGCCACTGAGAATCGCCCGGCCCTGCGCCGCGCTACCGAGATAGCCGGACAGTACCGCGTCGCAGTTGCCCAGCTCGCCGATGGCGGCGATACCGTCGATCAATTCGGGAATCTGCTGCGGCGGCAGCACTTCGCCCGCCCATTGGCCGTACTGCGTGTGGTTGGAAAACTGCACGGTGTTGAGTGGCCAGACATTCACCCCGACGCGCTGCATCGGAAAAACCGCAGCGCTGTTGCCGGCGTGGCCGAACACCACGTGGGACTGGATGGCGAGCAGATGAGGCGTACGTTTCATTCGGGGTTTTCCGTAAAACGATTGAAATTCAAGCCGCGCAGTATGCGACGAAACGCAGCCTGTACGACAGACCAGCGACGCAGTTAAGCTGACGCTATCTTTTGGAGTTCCTTGTTGATGCTGACCCTCGAAAACATCTTCGTGCTGATGCTGTTCGCCGCTGCCGGCACCTGGTTGTGGCACAACCATGGCTTGCGCGAGCGGGCGCTGGAGCGGGTCAAGCAGCACTGCCTGAACGTGCGTGTCGAGTTGCTCGACGGCAACGTTGCACTGAAGAAAATCGGTTTCATCAAGGACGCCAACGGGCGTCGACGCCTGGCGCGGGTGTACAACTTCGAGTTCACCGTGACCGGCGAGACCCGTCACAACGGCACCATCACCCAATTTGGCGCGCACAGTGCGCAGATCGAGCTGGCGCCTTACCCCGCTCCGTTCGACGATACGCCGCCGGTCGTCGAGGTGCACAAGCCACGGGCCGAGGTGATCGAGCTGAGTCAGTGGCGGCAGGAACACACCAAGTGGAAGCCGTGAATCAGCTCGCCTGAATCCGGCACTGCGCCAATCCGGCCTGTAATTCAGCGATATTCTGTGGATCGGCGAAGATCAGTTCGATCCGCGAGTCCCTGCGCCATTCACTGGTTTGCCAAACCAGCGCTGCATTATCCAGTGCATTGGCCGAGATCCAGCCATCGCTGCTGTGGATAACCATTTTTGCTCTGTTCCAGATCAGGCCTTTGAGCCAGTCGTGGAGGCGTTGTCGGTCGAAGGTCTGGCCCGGATGCCAGCGCCAACCGATGCTCCAGCCGCCCTCTTGGGCCTGACTCAGACAAATCGGCTGCGTCGGATCGTTCCAGATGGGCGGCAGTTGCGCCGTGCCGTTGGGCATGACCAGGTTATCCACAGCCGCCACCGCTTGAATTGCCAATCCCGGCAATTCACTCACTGATAGCTGCGCCTGCTGCGTCCAGATCTGCCTGACGGGCGGCAACTGACTGGATATTGTCTGTCGGGCCGCTTCATCGAGATTTTCAGCCTTGTTCAGCAACAGCAAACCGGCGCTGGCCAATGCCTGCTGTTGCGCTACCGGCAATGGTTTACCCGCCTGGAGTGCCTGGGCATCCAGCACCAACACACACGGCTGAACCGCGAGGACGCCCAGCCATGGCGCCTCGCTTAGTTGCTTGAGCAATTGCGCAGGATGGCCCAAACCGGACGGTTCTATAAACAGCCGATGCGGCCTGGCCTTGCGCAGCAAACGTCCAAGACCGATCTGAAACGGCGCACCATTCACGCAACATAAACAGCCCCCAGCCACTTCGCCCAGTGCGATACCATCGCCGTCGCGGGTCAGCAGCGCGGCATCGAGGCCGATCTGGCCGAACTCGTTGATCAACACCGCCCAGCGTTCATCCGCCGGCCGTTGCGCCATCAGTTGGCGAATCAGGCTGGTCTTGCCGGCGCCTAGCGGGCCTGCGATGACATGGGTAGGAATGTTCTGCAACATGGCTGGCGTTTGTCTGTGGAGAGTTTCTGAGGGGTCGAAGATGCGCTTAATCGGATGGTCGTTGCTGTTGCTGCTGGTGTCGAGCGAAGTCTTGGCTCAGGCCTGCGTGGTGCACAGCCAGAGCGAACGGCTCGACGTCAAAGTCTGCCAGCAGAACCGCAACATCCCGGAAAAACTGTTTAACGACGGCTTCTGTCAGCCAACGCTGGCCGGGCAAAAAGTCGACGTGCAGTACGTCGATCAATGCCCGAGCGGGGCATTCGGCGTGTGCAGCAACGCCCAAGTCGCCAATATGCCCTATCGTCAGGATATCCACTATTACGGCATTGCCACCGATGCAGCCTACTTGAAACCGTACTGCGAAAGTCAAAGCCAGGGCGCGTGGCTCAAACCTTGAAGCGCTAGCCGAGCCAGTCGAGGGTCAGCATCAACCGGCGCTCGTCGGGCGCCAGTTGCGGCGAGCGGTGGATCAGACCGAAACCTTCGTTGCCGTGCCACTTTTCGCCTTTCAATAGCGCCACTTCGCCACTCGTGAGTCGCTGAATCTGCCAGACCTCGTGCGGCTCGGCATTTGCCTGACCAAGCTGACGACGATCCATTTCGCCTTCCCTGAGCCATTCACTGCCAATGCCCGCGTAGGTGGTGATAAGTCGCACCGGTACATGATCGACGTGGAAACGCGGGCACATGGCTTTATCCAGCACGCGCAAGCGCAGGCCAATGCGTCGCGCGCCGAGCAGGCAGGCGAACGCGCCGACCAACCATTTCAAGTCAGCGATAAAGCCTTCGTAGCCCTCCAGATCGCGAAAGCCTGAAGCCAAACCGGTGAGGTCAGGATCGACGTCTTCGTCCGTGATATCCAGGTACAACGACTCTGCCAAGGGTTCGTTGAGCGACAGTAGCAAACTGGCAAACTCGGCAATGTGCAGCGGTAGCTGTCGCTGCCAGATGGCAAGGTTTACATCATCTTCAAGAATCCGTATCAGCGTTTTTGGCGTATTGCCTTGATACTGGTGGCGCGTCCGGTCCTGGAGCATTTTCAACGCGAGCATCAGGCCACCTCTGCGTGCCAAGGGCCGAACGGATCTGCCAGCAAACGCCAGCCTTCCACACCGAGCGCCATTTCCTCGTCGGTCAGCAGGCAATCATCAAGTTCGTCTGAGAGCTGTGGGAAGTTGATGTTCTGGCCAATAAACACCAGTTCCTGACGGCAGTCTCCTACGCTCGCCGTCCAGTTTTCCATAATCGCCACGGTGCTTTCCTGATCTTGCGGCCATTGGTCTTTAGGTACAAAGCGCCACCAACGCCCGGCAAAACCATGACGCATCAAACCACCGGCCTGCGACCAACTGCCGGCGTCATTCGGCTTGCTTGCCAGCCAGAAAAAACCTTTGGAGCGCAGCAATTTGCCGTTAAGCCATGGGCGGTCGATGAAGTTGAAGAAGCGTTGCGGATGAAAGGGTCGTCGTGCGCGGTAGGCGGTAGAGGCGATGCCGTATTCGTCGGTTTCCGGGACGTGCGCACCGCGCAACTCCTTCAGCCAACCCGGCGCTTGCGCGGCTCTTTCGAAGTCGAAACGACCGGTATTGATGATGCTCTCCAACGGCACTTCACCCATCACCATCGGGATGATTTCAGCCTGGGCGTTGAGGCGCTTGAGAATGGCGGTCAGTTCTTCACGCTCCCGCTGGCTGATCAAATCAATCTTGCTGATCAGCAGCACGTCAGCGAACTCGATTTGCTCGATCAACAAGTCGGTGATGGAGCGTTCGTCCTCTTCACCAAGAACTTCCCCGCGAGAGGCGAGGCTTTCCGCGGCCTGATAGTCGAGGAGGAAATTCACCCCGTCGACTACAGTGACCATGGTGTCCAGCCGGGCAATATCGGCGAGGCTTTGCCCTTGTTCATCACGGAAAGTGAAGGTCTCCGCGACGGGCAATGGCTCGGAGATGCCGGTGGATTCGATCAACAAGTAATCGAAACGGCCCTCTCGGGCGAGTTTGCTGACTTCTTCAAGCAAATCCTCGCGTAACGTACAGCAGATACAGCCGTTACTCATTTCCACGAGTTTCTCTTCTGCGCGGTTCAGGCTGACATCACGCTGAACTTCGCTGCCATCAATATTGATCTCGCTCATATCGTTAACGATGACTGCGACGCGCAGCCCTTGGCGATTACGTAGTACGTAATTCAAAAGTGTACTTTTTCCGGCGCCCAAAAATCCGGAAAGAACGGTCACAGGCAGTGCGGCTGACATTGGGTAATCCTCTTCAGGTAGCAGCCGATCTGCGCTTTTGCGTAGCGCTGGACGTTCTTGGGCTTCAAACAATGGATTCGCAGGAAGCTAAACGCTTGAAATCGGCCGAATCAGGCTCAGTTCAAATTGATGTTATAGTATAACAATATGAATTAGCCAGCCCCGCTCTTGCTCTTCACGACCAAGAGTCGGAAGCTGCGATCAATACGTCGCTCAGGAAATGTCATGAAAGAAGCGCTGAAATGCTCAATATTGAGCCTCGCGTTATTAACTGCCGCCAACGCTTGGGGACAAAATCCTGCGCTTGCCACCTGCACACGCAGCGCCAATCTGCTGGCCTGCATGGACGCCGATGGCAATGCCTACAGCGTCAACTCTGTTGGCAATACGCTTTACCTGCGTGGCTTCGAAAAGAACGGCCAAAGATATTGGGCACAAACCAACAGCCGCTTCGGTCAACTGACGTTCTTCACCGGTATCGCCTCCGACGGTGAAGCCTGGGTGGGCTACACCCGTCGGGTGGGTTGGACGACCATCAATCGCTTCTCCAGCTCGGGAGGCAGCAGCGCTAAATTTACCTGTAGCCGGATTACTGGCTGCTAAACCAGGCCTTTGTGTTGTTCCTGTTGCCAGGCCAGGAAGCTGTCGATCGGCGGATTTTTCTGAAAATAGCGCTGCAAACCTTCATATAACCCGTCCGCAATGGCTTGCTGATGCCTCTGGGTGACCAGTCGCTGACTATCGCGAGCATTGGAAATGAAGCCGGTTTCGACCAGGATAGATGGCACATCAGGCGACTTCAGCACAGCAAATCCTGCCTGCTCCACACGCTTCTGATGCAGCGTGGTAATCCCCGCCAGACTCTCCAGAATCGTGCTACCGAGTTGCAAGCTGGCAGCAATGGTGGCGTTCATCGACATGTCGAGAATGACGCCCGCAAGCATCGGATCCTTATCTTTGAGGTTGAGCAGACTGGTAGCGCCGAGCAGGTCTGCGCCGTTCTCGCGCTGCGCCATGAATCGCGCCGTCGCCGATGTCGCGCCACCTTCGGAGAGGCAGTAAACCGATGCGCCTGAGGCCGTCAGCCGTGGTGCTGCGTCAGCATGCACCGAGATAAACATGTCAGCCTTGTGCTGACGGGCAATCTCCACCCGCTTGCGCAAGGGCACGAAGAAGTCATCGTTGCGCACCAGTTTTACGTCAAAACCCTTCTCTTTTTTCAGGCGTCTGGCGAGTAATTGAGCGATGGAAAGCACGACATCCTTCTCACGCTCACCCTTGGCGCCAACTGCGCCGGGGTCTTTTCCGCCATGGCCTGGATCGACAACCACAATGATGTCGCGCTTTCGATGAGCCTTAATCGCGGGTGTTTCACGTGGAACCATTGCGACTGTTGACTCTCGTTTGGCGCTGACCAGGTCCAATACCAGCCGATGACCCTGCCCATCCTGAGGGGCCAGCAGGAAGCTGTTTAGTAGTACCGGAGCCTTCAGATCGAGAACGATACGGATATCGCCCCGCCCAATTTGCCCAGATCGAATCGAGCGAATCACCGTATCGCTGAGTGCCAGTTGACTCAGATCTCCATTCAGCGCGGCACCGCTCACATCAATAATCAGTCGCTCAGGGGCGCTGAGACTGAACGCTTTGTAGCGAACCGCTGCGCTTAAATCGAACACCAATCGAAGCTTTTCAGCGGAGCGCCAGATCCTCGCCTGACGGATTTGCGTAGCAGAAGCGGAGGCACCGATGGGTAAAGCGAAGGCCGCGCTGGCCAGAATCAGATTGAGCAAATGACGTCTGTGCATATGAAAGCCTGTTCATGAAAAAGGCATCGTGATTTGAATTGTTATAATGTAACATCCAATTCAATCAACACGACGGTCCCGTACATGAATTCTCTGACACTCCCGGATATCGCCGCGCAGTCCGCTCGCCAAGCCTTGCCACTCGAATGGGTGGGTATGCGCGGCATAGCTTTACCGGTGGTGTTGGATGGCCAACGCTTGAGCGCGAAGGCTGATGCAGGCGTGAGCCTTGATGATGGTGACGCGCGTGGCATTCATATGTCGCGCTTGTATCTGGCTCTGGAATCTCTCGAAAAAGAGAGCCTCTGCCCCGCTCTATTGCGTCGAGTACTTGAGCATTTCCTCGACAGCCACGACGGGTTATCCAGCAACGCGTATCTGAATATTCATACCGATTTGATGCTGAGAAGGCCGGCGATGGTCAGTCCTCTGGCTGGATGGAAGTCCTATCCTGCGATCATTTCAGCCAGCCTGAAAAAAGGATTGTTCCACGTGGAACTCAAAATCGAGGTGCCCTACTCCTCAACTTGCCCTTGCTCAGCAGCCTTGGCGAGACAATTGATCCAGCAACAATTCATTAACGATTTCGCCAACAAGCCTCTGCAACACGCCGAAATCCTCACTTGGCTAGGCTCGTCCCAAGGCATTGTTGCCACGCCACACAGCCAACGCAGTACCGCTCAACTGCACGTGCACCTCGACGAGTTCATAGATGAATTGCCGCTCAGTGCGATCATCAACGACGCTGAAGCAGCACTGGGCACCGCCGTACAAACAGCGGTGAAACGCGCAGACGAACAAGCCTTTGCCCTGGCCAATGGACAGAACCTGATGTTCTGCGAAGACGCCGCTCGCCGTTTGAATCTCGCTCTACGCCGCTCCCCGGGAGTCAGCGCATTCCACTTGCGCGTGATTCACGCCGAAAGCCTGCACGCCCATGACGCTGTTGCAGAAAGCACCTGGCGCCGAGAGCTAGCATGATTCGCTGCCAAGCCCTGAGCTGGGGCGCACCCGGCCAATCACTCACCTCGCCCCTGACCCTTGAGCTTGAAAGCGGCAGTCTGACGGCAATCATCGGGGCCAATGGTTGTGGCAAAAGCAGCCTGCTGAAAGTCATTGCCGGACTGCAAAAGCCCTTGGCAGGACAGGTCACCCTGAGTGTTCCACGTCAGAGTGGTGTGTCCTTCCTCCCGCAACAACAGCATCTGGATCGTCAGTTTCCGATCAGCCTCCAAGAGCTGGTTGCGGCGGGTTTCTGGGGGCGCCGACTTTCCACCCAGTTGCGCGCCCAACGTCTCGCGACGGCACTGGACGCCTGGCACCTGAATGGCCTCGACAATCGCCCGCTCATGGCCCTGTCCGGTGGTGAACTACAACGCGCCCTACTCGCGCGATTGAGCCTGACCGACTCCCCTGTGCTGCTACTCGACGAACCCCACGCTGCTCTCGATGAGCTGGGACAACAACTGCTTTGGCAACACATCCACGCCTGGCAGGCCGAAGGTAGAACGCTGGTTGTGGTGTGCCATGACCTCGCTGCCGTTCGCCAACACATCCCGAAAACGTTGCTGATCAAAAACCGGGACTGTGTTTATGGCTCGAGCGCAGAACTCATCCAGCAATCCCCGCACATGCAGGTGGCCTGATGCTCACCGTCGCTCTCTGGCAACCATTCAACGAGTTCGTCTTCATGCGCCGAGCATTGCTCGGCGGCCTGGTGCTGGCCTGCAGTACAGCACCGCTCGGTGTGTTCTTGATCCTGCGTCGCATGAGCCTGATCGGTGACGCCGTCGCCCACGGCATCCTTCCAGGCGCAGCGCTCGGATTCTGGTTCGCAGGTCTGAGTTTGCCGGCGCTGACACTCGGCGGTCTCGGTGCAGGTTTGAGCATGGCCGGCATCGCCGCATGGATCACCCGCCGTACCGGCCTGCGTGAAGACGCAAGCCTCGCCGCGATCTATCCCATATCGCTGGCCAGCGGCGTGTTGATTCTGGGTATCGCCGGTAAACGCCTCGACCTGCTGCACCTGTTGTTCGGCTCGGCATTGGCTGTCGACGGACCGACCCTCACCGGCATGTTGTGGGTCTCGGCCGTCAGCCTGATCGCCATGGTGTTGATCTACAAACCGTTGCTGCTCGACACCCTCGATCCACTGTTCCTGAGAACCGTCAGCCGCCTAGGCCCACTCGCCCACGGCGTATTCCTGACCCTGGTCGTACTGAATCTGGTGATCGGATTCCAGGCGATCGGCGCACTCATGGTCGTCGGACTGATGATGCTGCCCGCCGCGGCCTCACGTTTCTGGAGTCGACGCTTGCCGATCCTGATTGCCATCGCCGCCCTCCTCGGCTGCTTGTCGGTTTGGCTCGGTTTACTGCTGTCTTTCTATTACTCGCTACCCAGCGGCCCGGCCATCGTATTGGTCGCCGGCGCCGGTTATCTGCTGTCCGTGGTGTTCGGACCGGTACACGGTCTGCTGCGCCGCCCCCCGTTGCTCACATCCCAATGAGGTGTTTCCCGATGCGCGTTCTACTCGTGCTGTTCAGTCTGATGCTGTCGATGTCGTTGTCGGCGGCGGCGGCGGAGAAATTGCCGGTGGTCACCAGCTTCAGCATCCTCGCCGACATGGTTCATCAAGTCGGCGGTGAGCACATTCAGATCACCAATCTGGTCGGCCCGGACGCTGACGCGCACACCTACGAACCGACACCGGACGACGCCAAAGCGTTGCTCAAGGCCAAATTGATCATCAAGAACGGCTTGGGTTTTGAACCATGGCTTGATCGCCTGGTGAGCAGCGCCGACACCCAAGCCGCAGTCATCAGTGCCACCCATGGTGTGATTCCACGTTCGCTGGATGAGGACGGCGAAACCGTTCCCGATCCGCACGCCTGGCACAATCTGGCCAACGCCGAGTTGTACATCGCCAACATCACCAAGGCGCTGATTGCGGCCGACCCGACGAACAAAGCGGACTATGAGCGCAACAGCCAAACCTATTTGAAGCAGATCTACGCCCTGCTCGACGAAGCCAAGGGCAAGCTCGGTTCGCTACCGCCGGGCAATCGCAAGATCGTTACCAGCCACGACGCCTTCGGTTACCTCGGTCAGGCGTATGGCATCGACTTCATGGCCCCGCAAGGATTGTCCACCGAACGTGAGCCGTCGGCGGCAGAAGTGGCGGCGCTGATTACCCAGATCCGCCAGGCCAAAGTCAAAGCGGTGTTCATGGAGAACATCAAGGACGCGCGATTGCTCAAGCAGATCGCCGACGAGAGCGGCGCGCACATTGGTGGCACTCTCTACTCCGATGCCCTGGCTGCCAGCGGGCCAGCCAGCACGTTCACCGGACTGTTCGAATACAACCTCAACACCCTCTACGACGCGCTGAGCCAACCATGATCCGCAAGAACCCTTCAGGCGATCTGCCGCAAATTGCCGAGTCGGCCTACGTCGACAAAACCGCGATCATCTGCGGCAAAGTAGTGATCGGTGAGAACGTCTTCGTCGGACCGTACGCGGTGATCCGCGCCGACGAAGTCGATGCGTCCGGCGAAATGGAGCCGATCACCATCGGCGCCAATTCAAACATTCAGGACGGCGTGGTCATTCACTCCAAGTCCGGCGCGGCGGTGACCATTGGCCAATACACGTCCATCGCTCATCGCTCGATCGTGCATGGTCCCTGCGTGGTCGGCGACCGCGTGTTCATCGGCTTCAACAGCGTGTTGTTCAATTGCGTGGTCGGCAACGGCTGTGTGGTGCGTCACAACTCGGTGGTCGACGGGCGCGACTTGCCGGATGCGTTCTATGTGCCCTCCACTACTCGCATTGGCCCTAACACCGACCTCTCGTTATTCCCGCCGGTGAGTGTGA
Source organism: Pseudomonas sp. NPDC087598 (assembly GCF_044743525.1). Classification (NCBI taxonomy): domain Bacteria; kingdom Pseudomonadati; phylum Pseudomonadota; class Gammaproteobacteria; order Pseudomonadales; family Pseudomonadaceae; genus Pseudomonas; species Pseudomonas sp. NPDC087598. Next base: position 50,224 of record NZ_JBIUWQ010000023.1, read on the forward strand.
GTGCCTCGGAGTTTTCCGAAGACGTGGCGCGCACCAACGTCGATCTGGTGCGCGGCTACAAAGCCTTGCAGAACGAGTTCTGAATCATGAGCAGTGTGCTGATCCGCAACGCACGGCTGGTCAACGAGGGACGGGAGTTCGACAGCGATCTGCTGGTCAGCAACGGTCGCATCGTCAAGATTGCCCGCAGTATCGAAGGCGAGAACGCCACCGTGGAAATTGATGCCAGCGGCCAATGGCTGCTGCCGGGCATGATCGATGATCAGGTGCATTTCCGCGAACCCGGCGCGCCGGCCAAGGGCAGCATTCACACCGAATCGCGCGCGGCAGTCGCCGGTGGCATCACCAGTTTCATGGACATGCCCAACACCCACCCGGCGACCCTCACCCTCGAAGCATTGGCCGACAAGAAGCGTCGGGCGGCAATCAGTTCGGTGGCCAATTACGGCTTTCACTTCGGTGTCAGCCAGAACAACCTCGACACCGTGGCCGCGCTCAATCCTTGCGAAGTGGCCGGGGTCAAAGTGTTCATGGGCGCCTCGACCGGCAACATGCTGGTGGATGACCCGCAGATTCTTGAACGACTGTTCGCCGACGTGCCGACGATTCTGTTGGCCCACTGCGAGCACACGCCGAGCATCAACGCCAATGCGGCCAGCCTGCGAGAACGCTTCGGTGAGCATCTGCCGCCAGAGGCTCATGCGCTGATTCGCAATGCCGAAACCTGCTATCGCTCCTCTTCGCTGGCCGTGGATCTCGCCAGACGCCATGGCACCCGTTTGCATGTTTTGCACCTGACCACCGCTTGCGAACTGGCACTCTTTGAAGATAAACCGCTGGCACAAAAACGCATCACCGCGGAAGTTTGCCTGCACCATTTATTGTTCGATGATCGCGACTATCCAGATCTCGGCAACCTGATCAAATGCAATCCGGCGATCAAGACTCAGGCCGACCGCGATGCCTTGCGTGAGGCACTCCTGAGCAATCGACTGGACGTGATCGGCAGTGATCACGCGCCGCACACCTGGGCCGAAAAGCAGCGACCTTACGCCGATGCACCTTCGGGTTTGCCATTGGTACAGCATGCGCTGCCGGCATTACTGGAACTGGTGGCGGATGGCGTGTTGCCGATGACTACGCTGGTAGCGAAGACCAGCCACCGCGTCGCGGACCTGTTTGCCATTCCCGATCGAGGTTATTTGCGTGAGGGGTATTGGGCAGATCTGGTGTTGATTCAACCGCAGATGCTGGAGGTGTCTCGACAGCCGATACTGTCGCAGTGCGGCTGGACACCGTTTGCCGGTCGAAGCTTTCGGCATCGGGTGAGCACGACGTTGGTGTCGGGGCAGATCGCCTGGCACGAGGGTCGCGTGAATGATGGGTGTCGAGGGTTGCCGCTGCGATTCATGCGCTGAGTAATCTTCGCCAGATACCCAACTCTGTAGCATTCGAGTGAAACGAGGCTGCGATCTTTTGATCCGGATTCTTGAAATCAAAAGATCGCAGCGTGCCGCAGCTCCTACAGGGGCAGCTTTTAAGCTCTCGGTTTGACGGTGCCGCAATCCTGACCCAGCCACACCGCGCGGGTTTCCAGGCTGCCCTTCTGATTGATGCCGATCGCATTGAACGTACCGTTGGCAACGGTGGTGAATTCGCGATCACTGAGGAACGTAGCCACACCCGTACCCTGCGCTTTCGGGCAGCTGAAACGGAACTTCCATTGGTTGCCGTTACGCTCGGTGATCTGCTGTTTGCAGCCCGATTGCGGATCGGCCAGCGGAATATCGTTAGTCGCCACTTGCTCAGGCGTCAGGCAAGCGCGGATACCCTTGCCGCCGATATTGATGCCGTTCTTCTCCAGCGCCGCCCGCTGTTGCGGTGTCATCTGGCCCTGAAGCTGGCCAAGGATCGATTGCACATCCATCGGCTGATCATCGACTTTCACATTGCTTGAGGTCATTTCCCACAGACCCGGCTGCAGCATTTGCGCCTGCGCAATCACCGGCAATGCCAAACCCAGGCCCAGCGCCAAACCCAGCAGACGAACGTTCATCGAGTAACTCCTGATCAGTAGTGGCCGTTAGACGTCGGCCGATTGCTTCGGTTCATGCACCAATTAAATAGCGACATTCGCCACAGAACATGGTCTGTTAAGGCATTGAATCTTGCGGAGCAAGGCTGCCCCATGGATTATTTCGGACCGCACATTTTCGGTTATTTGATCGCCCTGATACACACCTTAGGCTTGATCGCCGCGATTCACGCAGTGCTGACGGTGCGCACGGCCCAAGGCTCGATCGCCTGGGCATTGTCGCTGATCTTCATTCCTTACCTGACGCTAATTCCTTACCTGGTGTTCGGCCGCAGCACCTTCGATGGTTACATCAAGGCGCGCCGCCAGGCCAACGAACAAATGCGTCAGGCCATCTCCGAGCTGAACTGGCGCCCCTGGGTGGAAGAAGCGCTGACCGCCCGCGCCTCGAATGCCTACGCATCGCTGCGCGCCATGCCGAAACTGGGGCGCATGCCGTGTCTGGCGAATAACGAAGTTCGTTTGCTGGTCAACGGCACGGCAACGTTCGAGGCAATCTTCCACGCTATCGACCAAGCGAAGGAAGCGGTGCTGATCCAGTTTTTCATCATTCACGATGATCGTCTCGGCCAGCGCCTGCGTGATTTGTTGCTGAAGAAAGCCGCCGAAGGTGTGGCCATTCATTTGCTCTACGACCGCATTGGCAGTCACGCCCTGCCCCACAGTTATGTGCAGGCGCTACGCGATGGCGGCGTCGAGGTCAAAGCGTTCGCCACGCGCAGCGGTTGGCTCAATCGCTTTCAGGTCAACTTCCGCAATCACCGCAAGATCGTCGTGGTCGATGGCGTGCTCGGATTTGTCGGCGGGCACAACGTCGGTGATGAATACCTTGGCGAGAAACCACCGCTGGCGCCGTGGCGCGATACGCATGTGCAAGTGCGCGGCCCGGTGGTGGCGTGCATGCAAGAATCGTTTGCCGAAGACTGGTTCTGGGCCGCCCGTGCCCTACCCCCGCTGATTTTGCCGGATGAATACCCGGATGACGGCGTGCTCTGCCAACTGCTCGCGAGTGGTCCGGCAGATGCCTACGAAACCTGTTCGCTGTTCTTCGTCGAGGCTATTCACGCAGCGACGGAGCGCGTATGGATCACCAGCCCCTACTTCATTCCTGATGAAGCCGTGTTCGCCGCTTTGCGCCTCGCGGTGTTGCGCGGCGTCGATGTGCGTTTGCTGCTGCCGTCGCGTCCTGATCACCGCATCGTCTACGCCGCATCCAGCCTTTACGCCTTCGAAGCAGTTCGTGCCGGCGTGCGGGTGTTCCGTTACGAGCCCGGTTTTCTGCATCAGAAAGTGGTGTTGATCGACAGCGAAATCAGCGCCATCGGCAGTGCCAATCTGGACAACCGCTCGTTCCGGCTGAATTTCGAAGTAATGTTGCTGACCGTCGACAGCGCCTTCGCCGCCACAGTGGAGAACATGCTCATCGCGGACTTCGAGCAATCCTACGAGATCGCCAAAGAAGAAAGCCGGGAGATCCACCGCCTGCAACAACTCGGCATGCGGATCGCCCGGCTGATTTCACCGATTCTTTGACAGCCCCCTCTCCAAGAGGAAAGGCAACAGCGGGTATCAAGGGTGATAGATGTCGTCGCGAGTCCATGGCAGTTCATGGCTGCCATCGGCGTGCGCTTTCACTGCAAGGATCTGGTGCAGATTGATCCAGCCACGGGCGAACGCGTAAGCGCAACCGGCGAGGTATAGGCGCCAGATCCGTAGCGCCTGATCGGGCACCAGTTTCCCGGCGGCTTCCAGGTTGTCTTCCAGTCGCTCGCTCCAATGGTCCAGCGTCCGCGCGTAGTGCAGACGCAGACTTTCGACGTCGACAATCTCCAGCCCTGCTTCACTGATCTCCGCCGAGATCATCGCCAGATGCGGCAACTCACCGTTGGGGAACACGTATTTCTCGATGAAATCGCCGGCTCCGCGACCCACCGGACGGCCATCAGTGTGTTTGGCGGTGATACCGTGGTTCATCACCAGACCGCCCTCTTTCACTGCACCGAACAGGGTTTTGCAGTATTCGGCGAGGTTGGCGTGACCGACGTGTTCGAACATGCCGACGCTGACTACTTTATCGAATCGACCGTCCTGCGGCAGATCGCGGTAGTCGAGCAATTGCAGTTCGACCTGGTCTTCCAGGCCTTCGGCTTTGACACGTTCGCGCGCCAGCTCCAGCTGTTCCTTACTCAGGGTGATGCCGAACACCTTGGCGCCGAATTCCCGCGCAGCATAACGTGCCAGTCCGCCCCAACCGCAACCGACATCCAGCAGATAGTCACCGGGCTGCAAACGCAGCTTGCGACACAGGTGACGGAACTTGGCTTGCTGCGCCTGTTCCAGCGTTTCGCTGCCAGTCTCGAAATAGGCACAGGAATACGCCATATCGCTGTCCAGCCAGAGCTGGTAGAACGCGTTAGACAAGTCGTAGTGGTAGGAAATGGCTTTGGCGTCGGTTTCCTTGTCGTGCACCGAACGCACAGGCTGACTGTCGTCATCTTCGCCCAGTAAGGCATTACTCAGTTCGTCGCAGACCCGGATGACCTCGCTGATCGAGCCCTCCAGTTCGAGTTTGCCTTCAACGAACGCCGCCCCTAATGCGTCCAGGCTTGGATGGGTGAACTGGGTGACCATCTGCGGGTCCTTGACCACGATGGTGACGCTGGGCGTCGGCCCCAGATTGAATTCATGGCCGTCCCAGAGTCGCAAGCGAAGCGGAAGCTGCAGATTCTGTAAGGCCGGTGGAAGTTGCGCGAGCATGGAAAATCCCCCTTGTTTCAGACGTCAGATCTGAGGGTAGACCATCCTGAAAAAATAGCAGGCTATCGATTTGATTAGCCGAAACTATCGTTGCAGACGCTCCAGCAAACCATCCTGCACCCACTGTTTCAGCCAGGTAACCGCTTGAAGTGGCGCGTCCTCACCATAAGTGACTGCCAAATTTGCGCACAGTTCGGCGAAGCTCCAGCCTTCATTGAGCAGGCCATTCAGCGCAGCTGCTTCAGCCGAATCAAGACTGCGGTAATTGCAAATAAGCTCGTGGCGCCAGATCAGGCAGGCGTTAGGTGTATCGAGCGCCGCACTGGCAGGGAAATCAGTGTCCTCCTTGACCGAGCGCCACAGCGCGAGACTGTTGAAGCGGCACTCAAGCCACTGCAAAGAAGGTATCGGTTTGAACTGCAGCTCTGGCCATTCTTCCGGGGCCAGCGTCGCCATGTTTTCAATCGTCAGCGGTTCACCCGCCGGCGCATCAAAGGCCAGGGTGAATGCCCACTCCAGCGCGGCCATTTCGGCCAGCGGCGCACTCTGTTCGGGCACCAGATACTCGCGAATAAAACCTTCAAATCCCTTGCCCAGCCAACGCAGGCTGTAGTGCGCCGACGGGTATTGGCGAAGGTAGGACGTAGCGAGCAGGTCAAACTCCTCGTCGCCCATCCACTGCCAGATCACCTCGAAGTCGTTGCGCAGCACCTCCAGCAAACGCGCCTTGTAGGCGTTGTGATAGATCGCAAGGCCCGTACCGATATCCAGTGTCGGGCCACCGATCAGGCTCCCTTCCAATCTCAGGTTCGCTGTTGCCGCTTCATCGAGGAGAAATGTTTCGAACGCCAATTGCCATTCTCTCAGGCGCATTGCTGCCTCCCGGCCAAGGCCTTGGTGCCTAGCTCACGAGCCTTTTGCAATTCATCAAGGAGTTCTTCGAAGGGCGGGAAATGATCGTCCCGCTCCAGCAACGTGGCCACCGGGCCGAAGTGTTCCAGCGTGCGTTGGTATAACGCCCAGACGGGGTCACTGACAGGATGGTCGTGGGTGTCGATCACGTAATCCCCGTAATCGCTGTGCCCGGCCAGATGCAGTTGGCGGACTTTATCGACAGGCAGGCTCTGAATGAAGGTCCACGGATCGAAGCCGTGGTTACGCGAACTGACATAGACGTTGTTCACGTCCAGCAGCAACTCGCAGCCGCTCACACGACTCAACAAGGCGAGAAACTCCCACTCGGTGAAATCGTCCGAAGCCGCACGGACGTAACTGGAGACGTTCTCCAGGACCAGCGGGCGCTGCAAAATGTCCTGAACCTGCATCACCCGTCCGGCGATGTATTCGAGGCTTTCTTCGGTGTAGGGCAACGGTAGCAAATCATGCAATTGGTGGGCGTTACCGCGGCTCCAGCACAAGTGATCGGAGATCCACGCGGGCCTGACCCGTTCGGCCAGTTGCTTGAGTTGTTTTAGATATTCGACGTCCAGAGCATGCGGGCCGCCGATGGACAGCGACACACCATGCATCACCAGCGGATAACGCTCGGCGACGGCATCGAGGTGATACAGGGCCTTACCGCCCTGCACCATGAAATTCTCCGAGACCACTTCGAACCAGTCCACGTTGGGCTGCTGTTCGAGGATCTGCTGGTAGTAAGCGCTGCGCAATCCCAGGCCGTAGCCGAGAAAAGGAACTGAGGTGGACATGAGCGAACTCCTGATAAAAAGTGGCCGCAGTGGCGTGAGCCACTGCGGCGGCACTTGCCGGTCAGTTATTCGCCGACCTTGCCACCTTCTTTTTCGCAAGCCGCTTGAGTCATCGCTTTGAAACCCATACCTTTGCAGGAGCCCTGGCCTTTGCACGCATGGTCTTTGGTTTTGCAGTCGTTCTGGCCTTTGCAGGCGTTCACGCCGTAGCAGTGAACGTTGGCATCAGCAGCCATCGCGTTGGTTGCGACACCGGCAAACATGGTAGCGGCGGCCAAAGCGAGGGCGGCACCGGCAGCAGCGGTCTTGATAGTCATTTTTATATCCTCGGTCATCGTCAGGGGGTGTCGGCTGGAAGTTTGTTCAGTCCCGACATGGCACTAGAGAGAGCAGCCTCGACGGCGTTACAGACGATCGAAAAATATTTTCAACTTTCTTCCTTGAGCTTGAGCAGCGGTTCTTGAAAGCGCAGTAATCGCCCGGCATTGCCCAACACCAACAGCGTACTGAGGTTATGCAGCAACGCGGCAATCATCGCCCCGGCGGCCCCCAGCCAGCCGAACGCGGCGAACACCACAATGGCCAGCGTCCAGCCCAGGCCGATGATCACGTTGACCTGCAATGTCCTGCGGCACTGACGACTCAGCCGCACGCAGGTGCCGAGCCGGCGCAGATCACTGCCGATCAGCACGATGTCCGCCGACGCCAGTGCGATGTCTGCACCGCCCGCCCCCATCGCGACGCCAACCACACCTGCCTTGAGCGCGAGCGAATCGTTGATACCGTCGCCAACCACCATCGGCCGGAAGCCGTTGTCGATTTCCTTGAGCACGCGATTGAGTTTGTCTTCGGGCAAGGCCTGGGCTTCGACCTCGTGCAAGCCGACCTCTCTGGCCAGAGCCTGCGCCACACTGTGCCGGTCGCCCGTGAGCAGCAGTTGCCGTCCAAGGCCCAGTTCACGCAATTCAGCGAGGGCAAATCGGGCTTCCGGTTTGACGCTGTCAGCCAGCAACAGCCATGCGAGAAATTCGCCCTTCAGCGACAGCCCGGCGATGGGGCCGTCGTGATCAGGAACCGTGGTCGTGGTGATACCCAGTTGCGCAAACAACTCGGGGCGACCAAGGGCCGCTTCGCCCTGCCCGGTGAACGCCACGACGCCAAGCCCCTGCCGCTCATGGATATCGCTTAGCGACACATAGTCCTCCTGGCGCACCAACCCGGCGAGTGCGCGGCTGACCGGGTGACTGCTTGCCGCGCCGAGACTGGCAGCCAGCGCCATCACCGAGGACGCATCCGCGCAAGGGCTGTTGATCGACTGCAAACGCAAGGTGCCGAAAGTCAGGGTGCCGGTCTTGTCGACCACCAGCGAGGTAAGGTCGGCCAGCTCTTCGAGGAAGGCCGAACTGCGGATCAGGATCCCGTGACGCGCCGCCACCGCGACACCGGCAATCGCCGTGGCCGGAGCCGACAACACCAAGGCGCAAGGACACGCCGCCACCAACACCGCGAGCATCGCTTGCGCATCGTTGGTGACAAACCAGGTCACTGCCGCCAGCAGCAACACCAGCACCATGTAACTGCCGGCATAGCGTTCGAGCAGTCGAGTGATGGGCGGTTTTGAACGCTCGGCGTTTTGCATCAGCGCGATGACTTTACCGAGTGTCGACTCATCGCCAGTACGGGTCACTTCGATATGCAGCAGTCCGTCGAGATTGAGCGCACCGCCGAACACCGTCATGCCGACGCCTGCTTCTACGGGCACGGATTCGCCAGTAATCGAAGCGGTATCGAGACTCGCCTGCCCGGATAACACCCGACCGTCTGCCGGGACACGATCACCCGCGCGCACCTCAACCGTGTCGCCCGGTTTGAGCGTGCCGTTGTCGACTTCGATGATCGAGCCGTCAGCCTGAATCTTGCGCGCGTGACTGCGGGTCAATTGGCCGAGGGCGTGAATCGCTTCCTGCGAACCAATGACGCTACGCTCTTCCAGCACATGGCCGAAGATCATGATGATCGGCAGTAGCGCGGCGGTCAGCAGATCGCCTGTCGCCCACGCCCCGAGCATCGCCAGGGCAATCAGTTGATCGGTAATGCCATGCAGGCTCGGGTAACGCAGGCTGTACCACGCCGAGCGCATCACCGGTACGGCGACTAATAAAGAAGCAAAACCGAGCAGCAACTGGCTGACACCGGTTTGTGCCGGCAGCAGCCAACGCCAGATCAGACCCAGGCCGAGCAACCCGAGTGCGAGCATCGCCAACGTCAGTTGTCTGGCTGCGCGCCGTTGTTCGGCCGAAGACAACAGACTCGGTGCAGCGGTGGTCGCGCTCATTTACTGGCTCCCTGAATGATCAGGCGGGAATCGTCTTTCGGATCGACCGTGGTCACCGACCCAGCCTGGCCGAGGATTTTCGGCATGCGCTCGCGGTACAGACGCAGGAGCATTTGCGGGTCGGTGCCTTGTTGTTGAGCCTTGGCCAGACTCAGAACCGTGGCGGTATCGGCTGACGCCTTGGCCAGTCGTTCACCGGCTTGAGCGTGGGCGACTTGCAGCGTGCGGTCGGCTTGCTCGTTGGCGGACTGGGTGAGTTTCTCGGCATCGGTGCGGGCATTGGCCACGGCTTTGTCGGCCTGCTGACTGGCGGTCAGCACTGCGTTGAATGCACTGACGGCGGGATCGGGCAGACTCGATTGCACATCGACCCGCGCCACTTCGATGCCGATGCCCTGCCCGCTCGCCTTGAGTTCAGCCAGGCGTTTATTGATGCCTTGCACCAGATCACCCCGCAGGCGTTCACGGCGTTCGGCGGCCTGATTGTCAGCGCCAATGAGTTCCGGTCGAGCAACCAGAATGGTGTCCAGATCCCGTGCGGCGGTCAGTGCCACGGCGCTGCGAGTGACCAGCCGATCCAGCGCCGGCAGCACATGATCGCCCTGCAGCACGAAGTCATACGGATCGGTGACTTTGTAAAACACCCGCACATCCAGTTGCACCACACCGGCATCACCGGTCAATAAATAACCAGATCCGGCTAGTGCATCGCTGATCGGTGTAGCGAACGAGGCAACTCGGTCGGCCTTCAACGCCTCATCGCTGCGCAACAGATTCTCCACCCGCCGCTCAATCACTCGATCCGCCGCTGGCAGCAGAATTACTTGCTCGAATGGCTGCGGCCAAGCCAACAGCAACCCGGCATTCTGGATGCGATCCAGCGCGCCAAAGTGCAAGACCACCGCACGATTCTGCGGATCGATCTGCCGCACATTGGAGAACGCCCACGCCAATGCGGCCAACACAGTCACCGCGTACAAGGCAAAAAACGCCAAGCGTCCAGCCTGAATCCAGGGACTGTTCAGCGCATGTGTTCCACGTGGAACTTCTTCACTCATGGCTGCGATCCGAGCTTGGTGTCTAGACTCGGCGGGCCATCGACTAGCACACGGAACGGCGCGGCATCGGTGCGCAGTATCAGTTTGGTGTCTGGAGAAACGATGGTGCCGAGGGTATCCAGCGAACGCAGCAGGTTGTAGAGCTGCGGCGAACCGGCATAGGCGCGTCCGTAGATCTGCGCCGCTTCGACGCGGGATTGCGCTTCGATGTCGGCGGCCTTCACTGTTGCGTCAGCCTGAACGATTCGCGCATCACGTTCGGCGGCAGAACGGATTTGTGCCGCTTCGCGTTTGCCAATAGCGGTGCGTTCGGTGGCGATGGTTTCACGCTCGGCGCGCATGCGATCGACCGTGGCGGTGAGGGTCACCGAGGGTAAAGTCAGTCGTTCAATACCGACTTGCACCACACGAACACCATAAGTGGCGAGCAGTTGCTGATCGATCTGCTGGCGCAACTGCGCCTCGAAGTCGGCGATACGTACCTGACTGGCATCGGTGTTCACCAGATTCGCCAGATCAAAACTGCTCGCGGTGGTTTCCAGAGCCGAGCCGACAAACGTGCGAATCTGCCGCGCCGCCTCGTCCGGCTGGTTCTGAACGGCGCGCATGAAGCGTTGCACATTGTCCGGATCGCCCTGCACCTGCCACGCCACATAGGCCTGAACGATGATGCGCAGACCGTCGCGGGTGCCGACATCCTGCAAGCCACTGGAAGTCGTGCGCAGACGCAGGTCCACCGGAATCGCCGCTTCGAACGGTGCCGGCCAGCGCCAGCTCAGACCCGGGTCGAGCAACACCCGCGAGGGATTACCGAAACGCGTGATGACCGTGGCCTCGCCGGAGCGCACTTGCACCAGACTCGCCGCAGCGATGGCGAAAGCCACCAGCAACGCCGCCCAGCCCATGCGTCGCCACGGGAATGGGCCCGCCACTTCCTGCGCGCCGTGGTGGTGATGACCGTGATGATGGTGATGCCCGCCATGGCTGTGATCGTGGCCGCTGTGGTCATGATGATCGTGTGTATGCGACTGGCTCAATGGGCGACTCCTGGTTGAGCGGTGGTACGCGCGGGCGTCGGGTCAGCCGGCAACGTGAACGAGCGCAGGTCGATGGTCGGTGCGTTGCTACTGCCGCCCAGTCGATGGTCGAGTACCAGCAATTTGGCTTTGCTCAGGCCTTGGCTGAGTTGACTGAGGTATTGCTCCAGCACAAACGCCTGGCCGGCACTGGCGTAAGCTTTTTGTTCGGCGCTGAATTTCAAGTCCGCGGCCTGCGCGGCGGCGCTGATTTCGCGGGCGTTGGCGCTGGCCTGATCGCGGGCCAGGCTGGCCTGCAACTGCGCCTGATTACTCGCCTCTGCCGCTGCACCGCGTTCACGCGAGATCAACGCCTGTGCACCAATCTGCGCGGCTTGCACGCTGTGATAAGCGTTGGCGGCGCCGGCTGGCGGATGAATTGCCTCGACGACCGTGGCGAGAATCTCCACACCGCTGTCGAGCTTTTGCAGATCGCTTTGTACGGCGCGGCCGATGTCTTCTGCCAGCCCTGCACGGTCCTCGCCGAGCAATCCGTCGAGAGTGCGCGAGGCGAAATCGTGTACCAGAATCCGGCTCGCGGTGCTGCGGATCAGCGTCGGCACATCGGCGCTGTTGTAGGTTGCCGCCAGCGCAGCTTGATCGCTCAGACCAATGCGATAGACGAAACGCACGTCCATGTTGACGATCTGAAAGCTCTGCTGCTCGCCACGGCTGCTGGCGATGACCTGGGATTTATCGTTGACATGGCTGGCGTCCCACAAACGGTTGGCCGTGAACGGCGCCGGTCCTTCGGCCGGTTCGGATTGAACAACCGCCGGCGTTTCGCCAACACTGGTCGCCAATTCATGCACCACACCGTTTTCAACGCTCAATACCCGCCCCAACGGCCACGGTAAACCTGCGTGCAAGCCGGGGCCGAAGACCTGCACCGGTTTGCCGAAACGCTCATAGATGCCCCGGCCTTGCAGGGGAATTTCGTGGAGGCCGGTCAATGCCCAGCCAACCACTGCGACCAATGACAACACTGGCAGAAATGCCTTGCGCATGTAGCTGAACGCCCAGATCTGGCGCAGATCGATGCCAAAACGGTTATGCAATTCGTGCTGCAACACAAGCAAGGGTTGCGGCGGCCAGCGCAGCATGTCGGCGACAAAACTGCGCGCCAGCAAGGTCGGTTCAAGCTGATCACGACGAGGGCTGAACAGCGACAGAACGGCGCGCAATAGCAACTCGATCGCGACCAATCCAGGCAAGATTCCCACCAGTACTGCCAGGCGAACCGGCCACAACGACTGCTCACTGGCGAACAATAAACACAGCGCGCCCAGCACCAGACTGATAATTGCCACTCGCGTCAGTTGGGCCAATGAAGCAGCTTCGGGCCATTGCGCCGGATTTTCCTGAGCCAGTTGCCGTTCCAGCACCAACAGACCGAACGCCAACAGCAAGGCGAATGCCGCGCCCACCGTGGCGGACACGCCTACAGCGGCGGCCGGCAAGGCGAGGTTCCACACCTGCTCGATACTGAGCACCACTATCAGAGCCCAACCGCCCAGCCACAACGTCGCCGCGCCGATCAGGCCGAGCAGATGCACGCTGCGCCGACTCAGACGATCAAGCAGCCGCTCATACCAGCCATCCGGCGCGAGCGACTCATCAACCGCAAGCGGTAGCGACACCAGCGGACTCATCACCCGGGCTCGCCATTGCGTCACCCACCACGCCGATTGCAGCCCGGCCACCAACACCAGCAACGCCGCCCCCTGATTGACCAGCAGCGGCAGCCATAATGATTGCGGCGCAAACAACCCGACAAAAAACGCCAGCCCCCACCCTGCCCCGGCCAGACTGCCAAGGCCAATCGCCAGACGGCGTAAGCGGCGGCCTTGCGTCGCTGCCTGCTGAAAACGCGGCAGGCCGGTCACTTGCGTGCCATCAACCTCCAGATCGACTTGCATATCACCCCAAGCTCATTGGCCCACTCTTCTAATCGTTACGATATAACGAAAAGCGTGAAATATTCGTACACAATTGCGCTTATTCAAAGACGCCCAACCTGTCGCTTGCCTGAAGCCTTGACCGAAATGTCCGGAAACGCACATATTACGTTCGTAATTTTAATCGACGACTACTTTTAGCGATCCGCATCCCTCAACCAGGAGTAAGCGCATGAGCAACTATGACGTAGTGATTCTGGGCGGCGGCCCCGGTGGCTATAACGCGGCGATCCGCGCCGGCCAGTTGGGCCTCAAGGCTGCCTGCGTGGAAGGTCGCGCCACCCTTGGCGGCACCTGCCTGAACGTCGGTTGCATGCCGTCCAAAGCTTTGTTGCACGCATCCGAGCTATACGACGCGGCCATGGGTGCGGAATTCGCCAACCTCGGCATCGAAGTCAAACCGACGCTGAACCTCGCGCAAATGATGAAGCAGAAAGACGAGAGCGTGGCCGGCCTGACCAAAGGCATCGAGTTTCTGTTTCGCAAGAACAAGGTCGACTGGATCAAGGGCTGGGGTCACATCGATGGACCGGGCAAAGTCACGGTCACTGGCGATCAGGGCAGCAAGATCGAGCTGACCGCCAAGGACATCATTATCGCCACCGGCTCCGAGCCCACGCCCCTGCCGGGGGTCGAGATCGACAACAAGCGCATCCTCGATTCAACCGGTGCGCTGTCACTGAGCGAAGTGCCCAAACATCTGGTGGTGATCGGTGCCGGCGTGATCGGCCTCGAACTCGGTTCGGTGTGGCGCAGGTTAGGTGCGCAAGTCACGGTGGTCGAGTACCTCGATCGCATCTGTCCGGGTGTCGATGGCGAGGCCGGAAAAACCTTGCAGCGCTCGCTGAGCAAACAAGGCATCGCCTTCAAATTGAATTCGAAAGTCACCAGCGCCACCACCTCGGCCAACGGTGTGCAGCTCAGCGTCGAACCGGTAGCGGGCGGCGCAGCAGAATTGCTGGAAGCCGACTACGTGCTGGTGGCCATCGGTCGCCGCCCGTATACCCAAGGCCTGGGCCTGGAAAACGTCGGCCTGAGCACCGACAAACGCGGCATGCTCGCCAACAAACAGCACCGCACCGAAGCCCCGGGCGTCTGGGTGATTGGCGACGTAACCTCGGGGCCGATGCTCGCCCACAAGGCCGAAGACGAAGCGATGGCCTGCGTTGAGCAAATCCACGGCAAGGCGGGAGAGGTCAATTACGACTTGATCCCCAACGTGATCTACACCAAACCGGAGCTGGCCAGTGTCGGCAAGACTGAAGAGCAGCTCAAGGCTGAGGGTCGCGCCTATAAAGTCGGCAAGTTTCCGTTCACCGCCAACAGCCGGGCGAAGATCAACCACGAGACCGAAGGTTTTGCCAAAGTCATCGCCGACGAGCGCACGGACGAAGTGCTCGGCGTGCACCTGGTCGGCCCGAGCGTGAGTGAAATGATCGGCGAGTTTTGTGTGGCGATGGAGTTCAGCGCTTCGGCCGAAGACATCGCCCTGACCTGCCATCCGCACCCGACACGTTCCGAAGCGTTGCGCCAGGCAGCGATGAATGTCGAGGGGATGGCGACGCAGATGTAACGATCAAAAGATCGCAGCCTTCGGCAACTCCTACAGGGTTACGCATTCCCTGCCGAAGGCTGCGAACTTGGCTTTTCAGGCAGGCAGATGTCCCAGCGGCAAGGCTCCCGGGGTCTTAACGGTGTGAATCGCGAAGTTGCTGCGGATGTCACTTACCCCCGGCAGCTTCAACAGGCAGCCGCTGAGAAAACGGTCATACGCGCGCAGATCCGGCACCACCACCTGCAGCAGAAAGTCCGACTCTCCGGATACCAGAAACGCTGAAATCACCTCCGGCAATGCGGTGACTGCCCGGTAGAAGGCCTCTGCCTGCTCATCGTTATGCCGCTCGACCTTGACCCCGACAAACACCGTCAGCCCCAACCCCACTTCATCGCGATCCAGATTGGCCTGATAGCCGCGAATCACCCCGGCCTCTTCCAGCATCCGCACCCGCCGCAGGCAGGGCGAAGCCGACAAGCCGATCTCGTCTGCCAGCTCGACATTGCTCAAGCGTCCGTCCCGTTGCAACGCGGCGAGAATCTTGCGATCAAAAGCGTCAAGTTTCATCTTTGGCAGATCCTGATGGTGTAAGCCCGAAAAGAACGCAGGTTATGCCAAATGTGCAAGCTTTTGAAGCTGACTACGCAAGCACCTGCCCCGCCCTTCAGCCCTAGACTGGCGTCACCGAATCGACAACGAAAGGGGTATGACGTGGCGAGTCTCTGGCTGTTTTTCCTGGCATTGGCCGTGGTGTTTCTGTTGCCCGGGCCGGACATGATCCTGTTGCTGCAAACCGGCGGCCGTCAGGGTCGGGGGGCAGCGCTGGCTACTGCAGTGGGCTTGGCGATTGCCCGTGGTTGTCACGTGGCATTGGCAGCGTTGGGGCTGGCGGCGTTGTTCAAGGCTGCACCGTGGACGTTCGACGTAGTGCGGCTGGCCGGGGCGGCGTACCTGCTGTGGATCGGCATTCAATGCTTGCGCAGCACGCTGCTGCCGAACCTGAATGCCGGCGACATTGCAGACACGCGCGGGCAGTGGCGCGAAGCGATCCGTCGCGGCGTGTTGACCAATCTGCTCAACCCCAAGGCGCTGCTGTTCTGTTCCGTGCTGTTGCCGCAATTCATCGTCGCCGACGGCGCACCGGTACTCAGCCAATTCACCGTGCTCGGTATCTTGCTGGTCGGCGTCGGCCTGCTGTTCGACAGCGCCTACGCCCTGACTGGCGCCGCGCTGGGCCGTTGGCTGCAACACAGTCCAACGGCGCAACGGGTTCAGCAGTGGCTGTTCGGCAGCCTGTTGATCGGCTTTGCGGTGCGCCTGACTTTCGTCCAGCAGGCTTAGCCTTTGCGGGCCTTGCGACGACGACCGAACATAAGCAACGCAGCAGCGCCGATCAGCACCACGGCACTGATCACCGGCCATTTGTACGGCCGCAGCGCAGTGCGCACGGCATCGGTCACTTGGGTGACGTAACGCTTGTCGGCGTTGGCAAAGTCCGGTTCCTCGCACTGCCGGCCAAAATTCTCCGCCCACTGCACGTAAGGCCCTTCCTTGACGTAACGCTGATACAGCGCTTGCTGATCTTCCACGCTGGTGTTGAACCCGGCGGCCCTGCACAACACGGCGGCAAACGCCTGGCTGGTGTGCGGCAGGTTGTCGGCCGCACGATTGGCCAACTCCGACGCGACGAAACGGTAGTGGAAACGATGCTTGGTCAGCGCTTCGCTGGCCTTCTGCCGTTGTACTTCGTCTTCGCTGACCAGCGGCCCGGCTTGCAACGCCGGGATCCCGAGCGAGTAGAAACCGCCAAACGACACATAGTCCGGCGCCATCTCATAGCCCAGAATCGAGAAGCCGTCTTCACGCGCGGCCACGGCAGCGTTGAACAACGCCGTGGCGCGTTTCGTCGGCCACCAGGCGTTGTCTGCCGCCAGGCGTTGTTCGCCGTAGTACCTCGCCTCGTCTTTTAGCGTGCTGCTGTCGAAATAGTCGATTGCCTCGTTGTAATGCCCTTCCCGCAACAAACGCCGGGCGAGCAGGTAGCGCAGGTTTTCGGCTGTGTGCAGTTGCTCGGCGTCCGCTTGCCCATCGTCAATCGGCTCTGCCGGGGCCGGGACGTTTTCATCGACATACTGCTTGAGCTCTGCGACCGTCAGCACGCGCTCGGCCACCGTCGCCGCATCGAACCAGTAGATGCTGTTGCTGCGATACAACTGCACGAAGGCTTGCAGGTATTCGCCCCGCTGCAAGGCCAGAATCGCGCTTTCGCCCTCGACCCGGCATTTCGGCTGGACGGTTTCAAAGGCCCAGTCCGCCGTGCGCTGATAGCCCCAGCTTTCGTTCTGCGGGAACGCTTGTGCGGCTTTGGCGTATGCCGCGGCGGCGGCATTTTTATCGCCATCGCGCACCGCCAGCTTCGCCCGCAACCACCAGGCCAGTCCGCCGTCGCCGGCGTTTTCCAGGAAGGCCTTGGCACTGGCGTAATCGCCCTGTTGATAATTCATTGCCGCCAGCCGATCGGCGTTTTCGAGGGTGCCGCGGGTGCTGTTCTGCAGCAGCGTGATGAGTTTTTTCTCGTTCGGTGGCTGCTCGCCGTACGACCAGTCGAGACGACTGACCAACGACGCAGTCACCAACTGCTGCACCGCTTTGCGTTGCAGCAATTTCGCCAGATCGGCCTCGGGCAACTCGGCCAGCTCGTTCACCAATTGTTTCAACGAGGTGTAACCCACGGCCGAGCCATGCAGGTTTTGCGCTTCATACAGTTCGATGGCGCCGCTCCAGTCGCCGGCGGTACGCAAGACCCGCGCCTCCTCACCCAGACTGGCAACGCCCAATTCCAGCGGATCACTGAAGCCGTCGATGCTCATCTGACGGGTCTGGCGGAACGCTTCGCGCGATTGCTCCAGCGCAGTGATGGCGTCGTCCACCTCGCTGCTCATAGCCAGCCACGTACGACCCAGGGAATAGGCCGCCCAAGTGCTGCGCAACGGACGCTGATCGGCGGGCAGTGCCAGCAGCTTGTCGAAATACTCGACTGCCAGTTGATGATCGCCCGTCGCAAACGCTACCGCGCCCGCCACGTATAGACGGATTTCCGTCGGCAGGCTGGCGCCCTGCTCTTCGGCTTGACGGGCATCGGTCAGGCCACGCAGCTGTATGACCAGCGCTGCCTGCTCGCTGTTCAGGCCAAGTTGCTCGGCTTGTTCGCGGGCCTTGGCCGGTGCCTCTTCATCACCGTACATATCATCGGGATTGTGCGTGGCAGCGGTGACGTTCTTCAGCCCTGCGATGGTCATGCCGAGACGACTGATTTCGAATTTGAAGTTGCCCGCCGGCAGATCGGCCAGGGTCTGCCCGCGATCATCGAGCAGACGGTTGGGGAAATCCGGCCCGCAGGCCACAGCCGAACCCAGCGGCAGGCTGAGGCTCAGGCAGAGCAGATGGCGGGGCCAGTTACGGGTCAACATGCGAACCTCCTTGATCAATTTGTGCACAACGCGCCCAACCGATGGCGCGCTGCCCGTCCGCCGGCAAGCGGCCGTCGCGAAGGCGGGTGAAGGTAAGCAGATCCGGGCTTTGTTGCAACGAATAACCGGCGAGCGCATCCGACCCTTCACAGCCCCGGGCCTTGACCATGATCCGCGCGGGCCAGGCGCTGTCGAGATTACCCGGGTTGTTCAACGTGATGTCGTAGAGGCCATTCTGTTCGCTGAAGGTCAGGCCGAGCTGGCTGTGCAACCCATCGCCTCGTGCCACGGCGCGCAACGTGGTCAGACTCCAGGCGCGCCTGTCGTTGGCCAGCGGCAGTCGAAACCAGATCAACCCGGCCAGATGTGCAGGCGGATCCTCACGCAATGTCTGGCCGAGTCGGCTCAGTTGCAATGGATCGGCGAGCAATTCGCGGCGCTGACCGCCCCGCTCAAGCGGCACTTCACTTTCCACCAGCGGAGCACCGTCGCCATCCGCCAGCAGCGCCACGCCATAGGCCGGTAGCGCCAGATAGAACGGTTTGGTGGTGACTTTCCCCCAAGCGTCCGCCCACCGCCTTGCCTGCTCGGGATCGAATAGACCACGGCGCGGGTCGCTGACGGCATGCACTTGCAGCACGCTGCTATCGACCGTGGCCAGCAAGGTCGGCAGTTGCGCACTGTCGAGCCACGCTGGCAACGCGGTGATGCTCAGCGGCAATGACGCCGGCAACGCCGAACGCAAATGGTTGAGGAATTTTGCATAGTCCGGCAACCGGGCGTTGCCGGCATCGTGGTCGATTTCCACGCCCTGCACGGTGAGGCCCTGCACCTGCCAGTCCTGGATGATCTGAAGAATTTGCGCCGTGACCTGCTGCTGATCCAGCGCCTTGAGTTGGCCATCGAGACGAATCACCGCGATCAGCGGACGGCCATCGATTTTCAACAACGCTGCATCGATACGCGCCCGGCTCCAGCCTGCCCCCGGAAAAGCCTGCAACGCCAACACGCGCAAGGTGGAGAATTCATTTCGGCTATCGCGCAACGCCGCCGCATGGGCGGGCGTCCACTGGCGTTGCCAGACGTAGAGTTGCTGATCGAGTGGCGGTGTGTCCCGTTGTTCACACCCCGCCAGCCACAAAGCCGTGATCAGAACCACATAACCAAACCGCATGAAATCGCCAATCCCTGCCGAAGAAAACATGCAGGGTACACAAAACCACCGGAAGCAGGCTCCCGGCGATAAAGCTTCAGGGCTTTCGGGCAATGATGATCTGGCATCTCGGCACCACCGCATCCAGTGCCTGTTTGATCTGCAACCCGCGCGGCGTTTCCAGCAGTGCCTGCCAGGTGGCGGCCCAATGGTTGAGCAACGGGTGATCGGGATTACTCAGGTCAACCTTCGCTTCCCAGAACAACAGCATCCACATGGCCCAATAGAAACCGTGCTGGCTGTGGCTGATGACTTCCAGGCCCGCGTCACTGACCATTTCCTTGAACTGCTCTTCGCCGATGATCCGTACGTGGTTGGGCTTCTCGAAATACACCGGCGCGGCGATGCCTTTTTGCAGGTGTTCGGAGCTGGGGTGCGGCACGCTCAGCAGATACAGCGCGCCCGGGCGGCCGATACGCACCAGTTCGGCGAGGAACTGCGCCGGATCGTCGACGTGTTCGATGACTTCAGTGGACACCACGCGGGTCGCGGTGCCATCGGCGATCGGCAAGGGATTGCAGTCAGTGACATGGCATTCGATGTCGCGCGCCGGGGTATCGCTCAGACGCTGGCGGGTGGCTTCGACCTTGGCGCCGTCGATGTCGGCAATGATGATCTTCGCCCCGCGCATGCCACAGAAATGCACGTTGCCGCCATCACCGCAGCCGACGTCGAGCAGCGTGTCTTCGGCGCCCACAGGAAAGCCTGTGAACAGCTCCCCGGTCTTCTGGTTGAACCAGCCGCTGAGCTCCGAATCGTAGAGGCCGAGCAGGAAGGGATCGACCCTGGCCGCTTCCGGGCTGGCGGGGGGTGCAACGGCGGGAGCAGGCGCCGCCACTGTGCGTTTCTTCAAAAAGCTCAGCATGAGGTGGCTCCAGAGGATGGGACAGCGGATCGGGACGTACCGAGGCGCGCCACCAGGGCGGCGCCGCGTTTGCGCATGGGCATTTCGACGAAGCGGTAATTGAGTTCGCTGAGCAACGCGATCAGGCCCAGGGCAATCAGCGAAGTCAGAATCGGATGCCCGGCGGGGCTCGGCAGCCCGGCTGCCTGCAAGCGAAAGATCAATTCACGCACCAGTAGATAGGCCGGAACATGGATCAGGTAGATGCCATAGGAACGGCTGCCGATCCAGGCCATCAGCTGCTGCAACCGGCCGGCCGGGAGCAAGTAATCGCGGTTGTACGAGGCGATCCACACCAGCAGCGCGCTGAGCACGGTGAGCGAACCGATGCGATAGCTGGCAAACGTAAATCGGTCGGTGGCCATGAAACACAGGAGCAATCCGATCACCAGCAACACCGTTGTGCCGACCCCGGGCAAGCGCAGAAAAGTCGGTTCCCAGCGTCGGTAGGAAGGTTGCGCACTCCACATTGCCAGCAGCACACCCACCGCCAGCGCATCGGTGCGCACGAACATCAGAAACGGCGTGCGCACCGTGAGAATCTGCACCGCGACCAGCACCAGCAACGCCCAGACCAGGTGTTTGCGCAACAG
Organism: Pseudomonas sp. NPDC087598; assembly: GCF_044743525.1. NCBI lineage: Bacteria > Pseudomonadati > Pseudomonadota > Gammaproteobacteria > Pseudomonadales > Pseudomonadaceae > Pseudomonas > Pseudomonas sp. NPDC087598. The sequence continues at coordinate 70,947 of NZ_JBIUWQ010000023.1, forward strand.
CAGAATCAGCAGCGGGAACAGCAGGTAGAACTGCTCCTCCAGCGACAGGCTCCAGTACACAAAGCTGCTGCCGTATTCGTAGTGGAAGAAGCTGTCGGCCAGGCGGAAGTTGGCGTACTGCAGCACACCTGCCAGCGTCGCCTGCAGGTTAGCGGACAGCGAACCGAACGCCCCCGAGCGATTGAGAAAGACACACGCCAGCAGCATCAGCGCCAGCCACAGCCAAGCCGCAGGCAACAACCGGAAGGCGCGACGCAGCCAGAAATTGCGGGTCTGCTGCCAGTACTCCTGACGACTGCTGCAACTGCGCAGCGCCGGGATCAGACTGCGAGCGATGACAAACCCGGAAATCGCGAAGAACAGATCGACGCCCCACCACGATTGCGCCCACAGCTGAATCTTCACCAGCAGCGGCACGGTATCGGTAAACAGGCTCCCCTGCACGTGATGGAACAGCACGCCCAGCACGGCGATAGCGCGCAAGACTTCGATGTCCATGATTCGCTTGTCGCTCATGGTGCTCCTCCGCCATCCAGTGGCTTGCGCGCGATGATCACCTGACTCTTGGGCATGAACCGGTCCAGCGTCTGTTTGACCAGCAGCCCGTCAGGCTGATCGAGCAGGCTCTGCCAGGCCCTGGCCCAGTGCTCCATCATCGGCGTGAACGGCTCATGGATGCGGTCACGCACGGCCCCCGAGAGTTCACGACCGGCAGCCCGTTCGCCGGCCCAGAAGAAGATCATGCCCATCACCCAGAAAAAGCCGCTGGCCTGACGATGCTCGATCACCAGGCCAGCGTCCTCTACCAGTGCGGCGAAACGCTCCGGGGTAAAAATCTGCACATGGTTGGGCGACTGGTAGTAACTGGCCGGAGCGATGCCTTTTTGCAGATGCTCGCCGACCGGCGCCGGCACGCTGAGCAGGTACTGCGCGCCAGGACGGCCCATGCGCACCAGTTCGGCCATGAATGCTTCGGGCTGGTCGACGTGCTCAAGCACTTCCATGCACACCACTTTGCTCGCGCAACCATCGGCCAGGGGCAATGGCAGGCTGTTACTGACCAGCCCCAGATTCAACTGACGGCTTTGCGCGTCGACTTGCCGCGCCAGTTCGCGCACCTTGTCGTGTTCACTGTCGGTGAAGATCACTGATGCGCCCTGGCGCACGGCAAACAGTGTCGCTACGCCGTCACCGCAACCGACGTCGAGCAACGTATCGTCAGCGTTGATGGCAAAGCCTTTGAGCAACTCGCCGCTGTCACCTAGAAACCAGCCGTCGAGAACCGCGTCACGCAATCCGACATACAACGGCGACGCCGTATCGGGCGCGGCAGGCGCCGACTCTTCGACGGGGAGCGCTGCTGGCGCCGGGCGAAATCGAGCGAGCAGGCGCCGGATCATGCGACGGCGACTGGCGCAGATGAGGAGCCCGCCGCTTGCAGCAACGGCTTGAGAAACGCCTGCAAACGCTGCTCGGCGCCGGCCTGACTGCAGAAGCGCTCAAGGCTGCGCACCGCTTCGGCCGACATCGCGGCATAACGCTGTTCATCAGTCTTCGCCACGTCGTAGCTGGCTCGATACGCCGCACACAGCGAGTCCCAATTGGTCATGTAGCGCATCGTGCGATAGGCCGCTCGCGGATCGTGTGGCCAAGCCGTCAGCTCTTCGGTGAAGTCGACGATGAATGCGTTGTCGCCGCTCACGTAGTCAGCCATCGCGGTGTTCAACGGCGCAATCGCCGGTTTGCCGCAGGACATGAACTCCATCAGCGGCAGGCACTGGCCTTCGCCGAAGGAACTGTTGACCACGTAGCTGGTGGCCTGCACCAGGCGCTCGTAATCGACATCCGCCAGATAGCCGTGGATCAGCACGATCCGGCATCGGTAAGACTGGTTCTTGTAGAGGTGGTGCAACATGTCGGTCAGCGCATCGGCGATGTCATGGTGCGTGAGTTTCAGCACCAGAGTCGCATCGGTGGTATCGCGGAACGTGGTGCAAAACGCGCTGAGCATGTCCTGCCAGTTCTTGCGCCCATCGTAGGGGTTGAACACCGAGGAATAGACCACGCCGTCAAGCTGCAGCGAGCAATCCTGCGCCGGCCCGGCGAAGGACATCGGCGTGCCTTCGCACCGCCCGGGTGGCCCATAGGGGCGTAAATCCACAGTGCGACTGTCGATCAGCAACCCGCGCAGATTCAGGGTGACCGGTTCGACCACCGGGCGTCGATCCAGATGTTCACCGCGCGCGGCGAAACGATCCCACACCGGGGCGGGGATCGCGCAGATCGGATAATCAGCGCCCATCGCATCGCGCACGGTGTCGACCGTGAAGCTCGAATGAGTGATCGCCCGGCCGCACGCCTCCAGCACCACACGCCAATCATGGCGAGGTTCGCCCTGCCAGCTTTCGGTGGGAATGCTGCTGAACTCCCAGGCAAATACCGGGATGGTCGGGCAGGCGTAATGAATCGGTGTGCGATGCGGCGGCGAGAAGGACAGAAAGACGCAATCTTCGCCACGGCTCAGGCAATCGAAATACAGGCGATCAACCAGTTCGTCCGGATTGCTGACTTCGATCACCTGGCCGATTCGCTCCAGCACCGGGCGGAATTCCTTGAGGACGAAGTAGTAGCTGTACTCGGGGCGGCCGAGGTTCTGCTGTATGTTGCTCTTGTTGGTTTCCGAATGAATGATGATCAGCATGCGGCAGTCCCCGCCTCGGCCATCAGCGGTGTGATTTCGCTGTCCGCCTTCAGGTCGAAAAACGCCATTACGCGCTGCTGCACCGGGGTAAACCCGCAGTAATCGCGCATGCGTTGATTGGCGGCAGCGGCCATGGCCAGATAAGCCTGCGGGTGGTTTTTGGCCATGGCATAGCTGTCCTCATAAGCGGCTTTCAATGAACTCCAGTCCGGACGGTGGCGCACGGTGCGGTAGAGGATCCGCACGTCTTCCGGCCAGATCGTCGGCTCGTGACTGGACTTGACGATGAACCCGACCTGCTCGTCGATGTAGTCGCGCATCGCCGTGTGGTTCGGGGCAATCACCGGTTTGCCGCACGACATGAACTCCATCAGCGGCAGACACAAACCTTCGCAGCGGGACGCGTTGACGTAGAAACTCGCGGCACCGTACAACCGGGCAAACTCCTCATCCTGCAAATAGCCGTGCATGACCACGACCCGGCAGGCGAACGGCGACAGTTGCGAAAGCAAGGTAATCAAGTGGACGTAGTAGCTCGTCAGGTCGTTCTGGGTGATTTTCAGCACCAGCGTGGCGTCTTCGTTGTCACGCATGGCCCAGCAGAAGGCCGTGATCAGGTGATGCCAGTTCTTGCGACCGTCCTCGGGATTGAACACGCTCACGTAGACCACGCCACTGACGTCGATGGCCACTTGCTCGCTGGTGTCGGGCAGTACCGCTTGCGGATGCCCTGCGGGGTCCAGCGCTTCGCTGACCGTGGTGGCCACCGGCAGTGGCTGCGGTGCTGGCGTACGCAATCTCGCCAACTGCTGGCGGAGGCCATCCGGCACCAGATCGCAAACGGCTTCGCGATACCACAACAGCAGATTGTGCTTGAGCAAAAACAGCGGCGGATGTTCGCGAGGGCCGACCAGCGCCCGGCAGGTTTCGCGCAGGTAATGCTTGGTGATGAATGCACGCCGACGCCAGGTCAGGGGCGGCGCGGCCTCGGGCTCCGGCTCTGGCTCGGCCAGGCCGCGAAGTTGCAGTTCCTGCTCATTGTGTATCGGCGCGATCAAGCCATCGGCGGACAGGCCCATCGCGCGACTGTCGATGATGCAACCCTTGATCTGCAAAGTCGTGCCCGGGTTTACCGGGACGCCTGGGTAGTCTTGTCGCACCTGCGCAAAGCCCTCCCACAACGGCGTGGGCAGCACGAGTACGGGGAAATCCTCACCCAGAGTTTTGCGGATCGCCTGCGCCGTATGCGTGGACAGGGTAATTACCCGGCCATGGCGTGCCAAGGTCTGGCTCCAGTCCTGGCGGGGATCGTCGTCACAGCTCTCGGACGGGATCGAGTCATATTCCCAGGCAATCACGCAGACCATCGGGCATTGCAGATCGGTCGGGGCTTTATGCGGTGGCGAAAACGAAAGGAACAGACATTCCTCACCGGCCTGACTCAGCTGTTGATACAGCGGATCGACATCAGCGACGGACGCCACCACATGCACGCGACCAAGGCTTTCCAGCACCGGGCGATACGCCTTGAGCACGAAGTAGTAACTGTATTCAGGACGACCGAGACTCTGGCTGATGGAACGGTCATTGACGTCCGAGTAAAGAATGAAATTCATGGCATCCCACGATGAAGCGGCCATTCCGGCAGCCTCATGCTATGACGGCCCGGCATCGGATCAAGCCGGTATCACCGGTGCTTGTCCTTACTCTTGAGGCCCGTCTTCGTTCTTGTTTTAGTGGTCGGTTTCACCCTGTTGCGCTACGTCCACGGCGAACCCCGGGCATGGCGACGAGGGGCATTCTAAACACATCCGTCGAGCATTCGTGAACCGCGCGGCGAGAAAAAACCTGACTACGCTAATGAGAACTGACCGGTCACGGTTTGCCCTGTTGAAATTGCCGAGCAATTGGAACAGATTGGTAACAAACAACTACAACATTTGACTTCGCCCGTCCCGCAGACGCCTTTTCTTTCGATCTGTCGGATATTTCCTTAAGGCCTGTGGGAAAGTGGCGCAAGTTCAAGACCAAGGGGTCGCTGTTTGAAAAAGCGTCTGTTCGTCACGGGTCTAAGCGGATTCGTGGGACACCACATCCAGTCACGTCTGGCAGTACCTGATTCGTCTTGGGAGCTGCTGTCTGTCGCTTCGCCCTATGACCTCACGAATGCCGACAGCCTCGTCGATCTCTGGCCGCAATTGCCCGACGCTGTCATTCACCTGGCCGGGCAGACCTTCGTCCCCGAAGCATTCCGTGACCCGGCGCGCACCCTCGACATCAATCTGTTCGGCACTCTCAATCTGTTGCAGGCTCTCAAGGCGCGCGGTTTTGCCGGCACGTTCCTGTATGTCAGCTCCGGCGACGTTTACGGCCAAGTGGCTGAAAACGATCTGCCGATTACCGAGCAACAACCGCCCTGCCCGCGCAACCCTTATGCGGTGAGCAAACTCTCGGCGGAATTTCTCAGCCTGCAATGGGGCCTGAGCGAGCAGTGGCCAGTGCTGGTGGCGCGCCCGTTCAATCATATCGGCACCGGGCAGAAAGACAGCTTTGTCATCGCCAGCGCCGCCCGCCAGATCATTCGTATCAAGCAGGGTCTGCAAACGCCGCAACTGGAAGTCGGCGACATCAATGTGACGCGGGACTTCCTTGATGTCGGCGATGTGGTATCGGCCTACTTTGCGCTGCTCGAGAAAGGTCAACCGGGGCAGGTCTACAACATCTGCTCGGGGCGCGAGCAAAGCATCCGCAGCCTCATTGAACAGTTGGCGGACCTCGCCGAAGTCGAGATGCAACTGGTTCAGGACCCGGCGCGCATGCGGCGCGCCGATCAGCGCCGCGTGTGCGGCAGCCACGCAAAACTGGCCAACACCACCGGATGGGCGCCAGACATCACTACACAACAATCCCTGCGGGCGATCCTGTCCGACTGGGAGACGCGAGTACGACAAGAATGACTAAAAGTGCATTGATCACAGGGATCACCGGCCAGGACGGCGCCTATCTGGCCAGACTGCTGCTCGACAAGGGCTACAAGGTTTATGGCTTTGTGGCTCGGCGCAGCAGCGATTCGCGCTGGCGTCTGCGCGAAATGGGCGTAGAGGCCGACATCGTCTATCTGGACGGTGACATGGCGGATGCCTGCTCGGTACAACGCGCTGTCATTCAATCGGCTCCGGACGAAATCTATAACCTGGCGGCGCAGAGTTTCGTCGCAGCTTCGTGGAACCAGCCGGTGACCACCGGCATCGTCGATGGCCTGGGCGTTACGCACTTGCTCGAAGCGATCCGCCAGTTCAGCCCGCATACTCGCTTCTATCAGGCGTCGACCAGCGAAATGTTCGGCCTGATCCAGGCTGAGCAGCAGGACGAAAACACGCCGTTCTACCCGCGCAGTCCGTACGGTGTGGCCAAGCTGTACGGCCACTGGATCACCGTCAACTACCGTGAAAGTTTCAACCTGCATGCCAGCAGCGGCATCCTTTTCAACCACGAATCGCCACTGCGCGGCATCGAGTTCGTCACCCGCAAAGTCACCGACGCCGCCGCCCGCATCAAGCAGGGCAAGCAGCAGGAACTGGCGTTGGGCAACATCGACGCCAAGCGCGACTGGGGTTTCGCCGGTGATTACGTCGAGGCCATGTGGCTGATGCTGCAACAGGACAAACCTGATGATTTCGTGGTCGCCACCGGCGTCACCACGACGGTGCGCGAAATGTGCCGTATCGCCTTCGATCACGTCGGCCTCAACTACCGCGATTACGTGAAAATCGACCCGGCCTTCTTCCGCCCGGCCGAAGTCGAAGTGCTGCTCGGCAACCCGGCCAAGGCTCAGCGCGTGCTGGGCTGGAAGCCGAAGACTGACCTGGACACCTTGATCCGCATGATGATGGATGCGGACATGAAACGCGTCGCCAAGGAGTAGGCCATGCTGATCCCCGTGATTCTGTCCGGCGGTGCCGGCACCCGTTTGTGGCCGGTGTCCCGCGAGGACCACCCCAAGCCGTTCATGACCCTGCCCGACGGCCAGTCGTTGCTGGGCAAGACCTATCAGCGTGCCGCCGCATTGCTGGACGGCTGGGGCGACATCGTCACGGTGACCAACCGCGAGTACTACTTCCAAAGCAAGGATCACTATTGCGCGGCCCACGTATCTCGCCATCGCGGGCACTTCCTGCTGGAGCCGACCGGGCGCAACACCGCCCCGGCGATTGCCGCCGCCGCGCTGTCACTGCAAGCGCTGCACGGCGACGACGCGATCATGGTGGTGATGCCGGCCGACCATTTGATCGTCAATCAGAACGCGCTCAAAAGCGCCGTCGAACACGCCGTCAATCTGGCGAAGGACGGTTATCTGGTGACCTTTGGCGTGGTGCCGACGGCGCCGGAAACCGGCTTCGGCTACATCGAGACCGGTGCGCCACTGAACGCCAGAGGCGCTGCAAAAGTGCAGCGTTTCGTGGAAAAACCTGACCTGCAAACCGCCACGCATTATCTGGAAAGCGGCAACTTCCTGTGGAACTCGGGGATGTTCTGCTTCACCACCGCCACCGTGATCGCTGAACTGCAATTGCATGCCCCTGAGTTGCTGGAACAAACCCGCGCGTGCATGGCCGCCAGCGCCCCGGTGGAAACCGTCGGCTGCCTGCAACAGGAACTGTCACCGGCGCTCTTCGCTGCAATCACCGACATTTCCATTGACTACGCGCTGATGGAGCGCTCGGAAAAAGTCGTCGTGGTGCCCGCCGGTTTCGACTGGAGCGATATCGGTTCATGGGGCGCCGTGGCTGCACTGGTGCCGGCGGATGCCGAGAACAATCGCGCCAGCGGCGAAGCGATTTTCATCGACAGCCATGACAATTTCGTCCAGAGCGAGGGCCGTCTGGTCGCCGCTGTCGGTGTGGATAACCTGATCATCGTCGACACCGCCGACGCCGTGCTGGTGGCTCACGCCGACCGCGCACAGGATGTCCGTCGCGTGGCCAAACAGCTCAAGGACAAATCCCACGAAGCCTATCGCCTGCACCGTACGGTCAGCCGCCCGTGGGGCACCTATACCGTGCTGGAGGAAGGACCGCGCTTCAAGATCAAGCGCATCGTGGTCAAGCCGGGCGGCAAGCTCTCCCTGCAAATGCACCATCACCGCAACGAACACTGGGTGGTAGTCGAAGGCATGGCCAAGGTCACCAACAACGGCACCGGCACGCATCTGGTGGCCAAGAACGAATCGACGTTCATTGCCGCCGGGCACCGGCATCGCCTGGAGAACCCCGGCGTGATCGATCTGGTGATCATCGAAGTGCAAAGCGGCGAATACCTGGGAGAGGACGACATCGTGCGCTTCGAAGACGATTACGGCAGGACGGCCTGAATGCTGCTTTCCTTGTATCGCTCGCTGCGCAGCTACCGTGGATTCATCCTCGGTAGTGTCAAACGGGAGTTTCAGGCGCGATATCGCAATTCGCTGTTCGGCGCGCTGTGGACCGTGCTCAATCCGTTGTCGATGATCGTCGTGTACACGGTGATCTTTTCCCAGATCATGCGTGCACGCCTGCCGGGTGTGGATGACGGCCTGGCTTACAGCGTGTACCTGTGCGCCGGCCTGCTGACCTGGGGTCTGTTTGCGGAAATCACCTCGCGCAGCCAGAGCATGTTTCTGGAAAACGCCAACCTTCTGAAGAAAATCAGCTTTCCGCGTATCTGCCTGCCGGTGATTGCGCTGTTCAATGCCGGGATCAACTTCGCGATCATCCTGGCGCTGTTTTTCGGTTTCCTGCTGATCAGCGGACGCCTGCCCGGCATGGCGTTGCTGGCGCTGATACCGCTGCTGATCGTGCAAGTGATCTTTGCCGCCGGACTGGGGATGATCCTCGGCATCCTCAACGTGTTCTTCCGCGATGTCGGGCAGATGTTCGGCATCTGTCTGCAATTCTGGTTCTGGCTGACACCGATCGTGTACCCGCTGTCGATTCTGCCGCCAGGCATCCAGCACCTGATCAGCCTCAACCCGATGACGGCGCTGATGACCAGTTACCAGAACGTGTTCCTCTACAACCAGTGGCCGAACTGGCCGTCGCTGATGCCGCTGCTGATCATCGGCCTGCTGTTCTGTGCCTTGGCGCTGCGCCTGTTCCGCCAACGCATCGGTGAAATGGTGGACGAACTCTGATGGGCAGCATACGTGTCAGTGGCCTGGCCAAGGCCTATAAGCAATACCCCAATCGCTGGAGCCGTCTGCTCGAATGGATGGTGCCGTTTTCCCGGCCCAGGCATCACTTGCACTGGGTCTTGCAGGACATCGATTTCGAGATTCAACCCGGCGAAGCCGTGGGCATCGTCGGCGTCAACGGCGCGGGCAAAAGCACGTTGCTGAAGATGATCACCGGCACCACCCAGCCGACTCGCGGACAGATCCAGTTGCAAGGTCGAGTCGCTGCACTGCTGGAACTGGGCATGGGCTTTCATCCTGACTTTACCGGTCGCCAGAACGCGTTCATGGCCGGCCAGTTATTGGGCATGCAGGTTGAAGAGATTGAAGCGCTGATGCCGCAGATCGAAAGTTTTGCCGAGATCGGCGAGGCCATCGATCAGCCGGTGCGCACGTATTCCAGTGGCATGCAGATGCGTCTGGCGTTCAGTGTCGCCACCGCGCGCCGCCCGGATATCCTGATCGTCGACGAAGCGCTGTCGGTGGGCGATGCCTATTTCCAGCACAAAAGCTTCGAACGCATCCGCAGCTTCCGCAAGGCCGGCACCACTCTGCTGCTCGTCTCCCATGACCGCTCGGCCATCCAGTCGATCTGCGACAGCGCGATCCTGCTGGAGCACGGGCGTCTGGCGATGCGCGGCAAACCCGAAGAAGTCATGGACTACTACAACGCCATGCTCGCCCAGCGCGAAGGCCAGATCGTGCGCCAGGAGATGCTCGCCAATGGGCAGGTGCAAACCATTTCCGGCACCGGTGAAGCGGGGATCGTCAGCGTGCGCCTGCTCGATACCCAGGGACGCAGTCTCGAAGTCGCGGAAGTCGGCCAGCCTGTGGTGCTGGAAGTGCAGACCGAAGTGCGCGAAGACATCGAACGGCTGATTCTCGGCTTCATGATCAAGGATCGTCTGGGTCAGGCGATTTACGGCATCAACACCCATCGCCTCGATAAACCCGTCACCGATCCGAGTGCCGGCGAGCGCGTGACCTTCCGCTTCGCTTTTGACATGCGCCTGGGCAAGGGCAGTTATTCGGTAGCACTGAGCCTGTCGCGTCTGGATTCGCATCTGGATCGCAACTTCGAATGGCGCGACTTCGGTTTGATCTTCCACGTCATCAACAACCGTCAGGAAGACTTTGTCGGTTGCGCCTGGCTGCAGGCGCAAACTGAAATCACCCGTTCCAGTGAACACCTCGCGCCCCTGCCTGACAGAGAGATCTCGAAATGACGCGACTGTTGGTGGAATGCACTTACGTCTTCGAACACCCCGACGCCAACTCGGGTATTCAGCGTGTGGTGCGCAACGTCATCCAGCAACTGCCGGCCGCCGACGAAAACCTTGAATGCATTCCGGTGGTGATGATCGACGGTGGCTTGTATCAGGTTAAGAGTCTGGCCCCGCTGAAATCGCTGAAGCTCGATCTGATCGGCCTGCGGGTGAAACTCGAACAGTGGGCCAACGCCTTCTGGTTGCGCCATCGAGCCCTGGAGCGGCGGCGCCCGTTCAGTCAGTCGCACTTCGTACGTCGAGTCTTGTATGTCGGCTGCCGGCTCACAGCTTTCGCCTGTTTCAGCCTGCCGATGCGCCTGCTGGGACGAGCACTCAAGGGCAAACAGATCCCCGAGCGCTGCGTGCCGTTGCAGCATCGGGCCGGCGATCAACTGGTACTGCTCGACTCGTCCTGGCACGCCAACTTTTTCCCTTTGGCCGAGCAACTCAAGCGTGAAGGGGTCGGTATCGTTTCGGTGATCTACGACTTGATCCCGCTGACCCATCCGCAGTTCTGCGATGCCGGGTTGGTCAAGGTATTCAACGACTGGTTCGACTGGATCGCCCGCACGGCCGATGGCTACGTGGCGATCTCGACCACCATCCGTGATCAGGTGCACGAAGAAATGCTGCGGCGCATCGGCGCGCAACAGGTCGGCCAGCGCTGGTTCGATTATTTTCACCTCGGTTCGGAGCTGGACTTGAGCGACGCCGAAGCCGAAGTCGATCGCGGTTTGTTGCGACTGTTCGAAACGGCGGATTCGGTGTTCCTCATGGTCAGCACCATCGAACCGCGCAAAAACCATGCTTACCTGCTGGATGCGTTCGAGCGCGCTTGGGCTGCGGGGTCGAAAGCGCGGTTATGCATCGTCGGCAAAATCGGCTGGAAGTGCGAGGCGTTGATCGAACGCATCCGCCGGCATCCCGAGCTGAACCGACGCTTGCTCATGTACAACTCGCTGTCCGACAAAAGCCTCGAACATGCCTACTCCCACGCGACGGCACTGGTGTTCCCGTCCCATGTCGAAGGTTTCGGTCTGCCGCTGGTGGAAGCCATGCAACGCGGCTTACCGGCGATGGGCAGCGACATCCCGGTGTTCCGCGAAATCGGCGGCGATTACATGGCGTATTTCGATTTGGCAGACCCGCAGAGCCTGACCGATCTGGTCACCGACATGGAACGCAGCGAGGTTTTCCCTGCTCCCCTCGGCCTTGAACAATGGCGCTGGCTGAGTTGGCGCGAAGCGAGTGCGCAGCTGGTCGAGCGTATCGCGCGCAATGTGAACCCTTCAGCGGTCGGCCCGCAGAGTCAGCATGCGCATTGCTCTTAACGCGCGGATTCTGCAGGCGCCGCGCACCGGCATCGGCCACTACGTCGCCGAACTGGTCAACGCCCTGCGCAGCGAACCTGATGTTGACGTGAGTCTGTTTCACGGCTGGGGCTGGAGTTCGGCGTTGCCGGAAGCGGCCATGCCCGGTTATTCGCGTTTGACGCCACTGCTGCGGCAGATTCCCGGGGCGTACCAGGCACGCCGTTGGCTGGAACAGAAACGCTTCGATCACGGCAGCGCGCAGGGCTTCGATCTGTATCACGAGCCGAGTCTGTGGCCGCTGGCCTTTGACGGCCCGACCGTGATCACTCTGCATGATCTGACCCACCTGCATTTTCCCGAGACCCAGCCACCGGCACGGCTCAAGGAAATCGACCGGCGACTGTCCATCGGGGTACAGCAGGCGCGGCTGATCCTGACGGACTCGCAGGCGATTGCCGACGAAGCTCAAACACATTTCGGGCTGCCCGCCGAGCGCTTTGTCGTGGCGCCATTGGGTGTCGCCGAACGCTTCCATCCCCGCGAGCCAAACAGCATCGACAAGGTGCTCAAGGCGCATGCCGTCGAGGCGCGCGGGTATTTCCTGTGTGTCGGTACGCTGGAGCCGCGCAAGAACCTGAGTCTGGCCTTGCGCGCCCACGCCTTGTTGCCGGAAGGCGTGCGCGAGCGGTTTCCGTTGCTGATTGTCGGCATGGCCGGTTGGCAGCGTGAGCAGTTCAGTGAACCCTTGCGCCAGGCACTGGCCAGCGGACATGTGTGCCTGCTCGGTTATCTGCCCGACGAACACGTCGCGCAATTGCTCGCTGGCGCCCGGGCACTGATTTTTCCTTCGCTGTACGAAGGTTTCGGCCTGCCGGTACTGGAAGCGATGGCCAGCGGCACCCCGGTGGTGACCACCCGCTCTTCGGCCATGCCGGAAGTGGCGGGTGACGCCGGTAATTATATTGACGCTGACGATGCAGACGGCTTACGCGACGTGATGAGTCGCCTGATCGACGATCAAACACACTGGCAGGCATGCCGAGAAGCCGGATTGCAGCAGGCACGATTTTTTTCCTGGAAGCGTTGTGCACAGGCCACGGCCGGTGCCTACCGACAGGCCATGGGAGGTTGAATGCGCGTACTTCATTTTTTCAAGACGTACCTGCCTGATTCGGTCGGCGGCATCGAACAAGTGATCTTTCAACTGTGCGAAAGCGGCGCCCAACACGGCATCGACGGCCAGGTGCTAACCCTCAGCGCTGATCCGACGCCCGCCGTGGTGCAACTGGGGCAGCATCAAGTGCACCGGGCGAAACTCGACATTCAGTTCGCCTCCACCGGATTTTCCTGGAGCGTGTTCAAACTGTTTCGCGAGTTGGCCGCCGAGGCCGATGTGGTCAATTACCACTTTCCTTGGCCGTTCATGGACCTGGTGCACTTCGCCAGTGCCACGAACAAGCCCAGTGTGGTGACTTACCACTCAGACATCATTCGCCAGAAACACCTGCTCAAACTCTACCGGCCACTGATGAATCGCTTCCTCGCCAGCGCCGACCGCATCGTCGCCGCCTCCCCCAATTACCTGCACACCAGTGATGTGTTGCAGCAATTTCAGGACAAGACCCGGGTCATTCCCTACGGCTTGAACAAATCAGGTTATCCACAGCCGGACACCGAGCGGATGAATCGCTGGCGCCAGCAGCTTGGGGATAAGTTTTTCCTGTTTGTCGGGGTGATGCGTTACTACAAAGGCCTGCATATCCTCCTCGATGCATTGAAAGAGGTGGATTACCCGGTGGTCATCGTCGGGGCCGGTCCGCTGGAGCAGGAGCTGCATGCCCAGGCGACGGCGCTGGGGCTGCGCAACATTCATTTCCTCGGTCGCCTGGGTGATGAAGACAAGGTCGCGCTGCTGCAACTGAGCTACGCCATTGTGTTCCCGTCACACCTGCGTTCCGAGGCGTTCGGCATTTCCCTGCTCGAAGGCGCGATGTACGGCAAACCGATGATCTCCAGCGAGATCGGCACCGGCACCAGTTACATCAATATCCACAACGAAACCGGGCTGGTGGTGCCACCGAGTAATCCACAGGCGTTCCGCGAAGCCATGCGCACCTTGTGGGAAAACCCGCTGCGCGCCGCAGAGATGGGGATGAAGGCTGAGGCGCGCTATCGGCAGTTATTCACAGCCGATGAAATGGGCCGCAAGTGGACGGATCTGTACCAGGAGCTACTGGAGGAAAAGGCGTTGTCCTACGCCTAAGCAGAATTGAATCTGGTACCCGTGTAGGAGCTGCCGGAGGCTGCGATCTTTTGATCTTGTTTTTTAAAATCAAAATCAAAATCAAAAGATCGCAGCCTCCGGCAGCTCCTACACGGGTATCGCTGATCAGAGATCCAGCACCAGCGGTTGTTCACTTTTGGCTGGCACCGCACAACAAATCAGCACATGCCCCGCTTCCGGAATGTCCGCCGGAGGCTGTGGATAATTCACTGCTCCGCTAACCAGCCGGGTCTTGCAGGTACCACACGAACCACCTCGGCAACTGAACTCCGGGCGCAGCCCACGGCTTTCCGCCAGTTCCAGCAGACTGCCGCCGTCCGGCTGCCAACGCGCCTCTTTCGCCGAGCGTTCGAAAACAACCGGCACAGACGTGGTGGCAGCGGGTGGTTGTTCGATCACCTTGGCGTCCGGATCGGGCCGACGCTTTAGGGTCGATGGGCCAAAGGTTTCTGCGTGGATCTGCCGATCGCTGACGTCCAGTTCACGCAGGCTGTCGTACAGCCCCTGAGTAAAACCGCCGGGGCCGCAGAGGACGAAATCGATCTGATCGTAATCCGCGACCTCCAGCAGATTCCTCAACAGGTTGGCGTCGATGCGGCCCTGCAGATCAAAATCCTCGCCTTGATGCACATCCGCTTCCGGCTGACTCAGCAGGCGCAAGACCCGCACGGCATCACCCGCCTCTTCCAGCAAGCGATCCAGCTCTCTGCGAAACGGTTGATCGGCGAGGCTGCGTGAACTCTGGATCAACCACGTCGGACGAATCCGTCGAGTGCGCAGGCCCTGATACACCACCTCGCGCAGCATCGACAGCAACGGCGTGATACCAACCCCGGCCGCCAGCAGCACCAAAGGCCTGCGCTCCAGCGGTGCCACGGTGAAATGCCCTTGCGGCGCCCGTGCTTCAAGGACATCGCCGACACGAATCTGCTCATGCAAGTGCGTGGAAATCCGTCCTTCGCGTTTCACGCTGATGCGGTAGAAACCGTCCGACGGCGCACTCGACAGGCTATACGTGCGGATGTGCACTTCACCATCGAGGGTGAAGCGCAGCGGCAAGTGCTGGCCCGCCTGAAACACCGGCAAACCGACGCCATCGTCGGGCTCCAGATAGATCGAACGGATGTGCCGGCTTTCCATGTCGATCTTCGCCACCCGCAACGGCCGCCAGCGGTTGCCCAGTGCTTGCGCCTGCAAACGCGCATCGGCCTCGGCCCAGCTGCCGGTCAACAGACTGGTCGGCGACATGCCGTCGAAGCGCCAACGCAAGGCCAATGCCGCCGGGCGTCGCACCAGTTTTTCCACCTCGAATGTCCATAGTCTTTCCGCACCTTGAAAGGCTGCGATTTGCGGGTCATCGAGCATGATCTCGGTACGACCGCTCAGTTGCAGCAGATCGCCTGTGGAAAAGTCGATGAACAGCAAGCCAGCCTTGGGGTTGAGCAGCAGATTGCCGAGGGTGTTGAAGTGCAGGTTGCCGGCAAAATCCGGGATGGTCAGGCGGTTGCCTTCCACGCGCACAAACCCGGCCTGACCGCCTCGGTGAGAAACATCCACCGAACGCTGGCCGTCGACGTCGACGTAACTGGCGACAAAGAACGTGTCAGCGCCTTCGATCAGAGCTGTAGCCGCGTCGTCGAGCCTGTCGAGATGCTGAGGCGGACGCGTCTGCGGATCACTCAGCGCAACACGCTGAAACTGCCGAAGCTGAATGTACTGCGGGCAGTTGCCGAACGCTTGATCGACGCTCAGGGTGAAACCGAAGCCATTCAAATCGCCGACATGGCCGTTGAGGCGATTGCGCCGACGGGTGTGCAGTTCGATACCGAGCAGACCGATAGGCTCGCCGCTGCGCAACGGCGCCGGATCATCGGCAACCGGGAGCGTGGAGAAGTGCAGATGCTCAGGGTCTGGCGAATGCGCAAACCCCGGCGCGCCTTCGAGCACGCTGGCCCACGGACGGCCTTCAGAATCGACCGCGCCGTACAACATGAACGGCAATTGCTGATAGAACTCGCGGTGCTGGTCCGGCATCCAGGTGCGAATCACCTTACGGCCGAATTCCTCCATGCGTTCAGCAACGCCTACATGCGCTTGCAACTGTTGCTCGCCAGCGTGCCACGGTGAACGTTCCATCACGGCGTCTCCCCTGCGCCGCTGGCGCAGTGTGCAAGGCCCGGACTGTGCCGGGCCGATGGCTTCAGGCGGTTTTCTGCAAACCCGCCACCGTGCGCGGCATGCCGACAAAATTCGGCAAGCCCTCAACCCGGGCAAGCCAGGCACGCACGTTCGCGTAGTCATCCAGCGAAACGTTGCCTTCCGGTGCATGGGCGATGTAGCTGTAGGCGGAAACGTCGGCGATGGTCGGTTCGTCGCCGGCCAGATACGGGGTTTTGCCCAGTTCCTGTTCCATGACTTTAAGTAAATTGTGCGCGCGGCTGATGGCGTCTTCAGCATTCAGTTGCGCACCGAACACGGTAACCAATCGCGCCGCCGCCGGACCAAACGCAATCGGTCCCGCTGCCGCCGACAGCCAGCGTTGCACGCGCGCAGCACCCAGCGGATCGCCCGGCAGCCAGCGACCGTCGCCATACTTTTGCGCGAGATAGACCAGAATCGCGTTGGAATCAGCCAGCACCACGCCGTTGTCATCAATCACCGGCACCTGGCCGAAGCTGTTGAGCGCAAGGAATGCCGGCTGTTTGTGTTCGCCCTTGGCCAGATCGATCAGGATTGTCTCGGTCGGCAACTGCAGCAGGGACAGCATCAGCTCCACCCGATGGGCATGGCCGGAACGCGGGAAGTTGTAGAACTTGATCGGTTGCATGGTCGACTCCGCAGGATGATCGCACCGCTCCGGGAGTGGCAGCGCTGGGAAGCCATCTTCCACCTATCCTTGCAGCAACAGAATCACCAGCATTCGCAATCGATTATTTCAGCTCACGCAATAACGCGGCGTTCTTCAGCGCCGGATGCGCACGCAAGGCATCTACGGTGAAATCGACAAAACTACGCACCCGCGCCGGTGCTTTGCGCCCGCCCTGATACACCACATGAATCGGCAGCGGCGGCAGTTCGAAGTCAGCGAGGACAATTTCAAGCTCACCGGTCGCCACTTTGTTTGCCACTTGATAAGAAAGCACTCGGGTCAGCCCCACGCCCAGGCATGCCGCAGTGATTGCAGCCTGATTGGCGGTGACCACCAAGCGGGATTCAGGACGCACACTCAGCGCTTCACCCTGATCAAGAAATGGCCAACTGCGCAGCTGACCAATTGACGAAGTGGCGACTACCGGCGCGCCGGCCAACTCCAGGGGATGGGCGGGCCTGCCGTTGACCGCGAAATACTGAGGGGAGCCACAAATCACCCGCCGCACCTCGCCCACACGAATCGCGTGTTGATTGCTGTCCGGCAACTCACCGATGCGCACCGCGACATCAATGCCCTCCTCGACCATGCTGACGATGCGATCGACCAATAAGGCATTGATCGAAACGTCCGGATACTGCGCCAGATAACCGGCCATCACCGGCGTGACAAACAACTCGCCGAACAGCACCGGCGCCGTCACCGTCAACTGCCCCCGCGGCTGGGCGTGACTGCCGGCAGCCGAATCCTCAGCCTCCTGCACCTCCGCGAGAATCCGCCGACAGTCCTCCAGATAACGCTGCCCGGCCTCGCTCAGATGCACGCTGCGCGTAGTGCGAACCAGCAATTGCGTACCGATCCGCAACTCCAGCGCCGCCACCGCCCGCGTGACACTCGCCGCCGACAAACCGAGGCGCCGCGCCGCTGCGGAGAAACCTTGCTCCTGAGCGACGGTGGCGAAGATCTGCATTTCCTGGAAGCGGTCCATAGAGGCCCTCAAGTCAGATACAAAAATCGCAGCCGAAGCTGCGATTATTTTGTGCATCACTCAACTGTGGATAACTTATTCCACTGTCACCGACTTCGCCAGGTTACGCGGCTGATCCACGTCCGTCCCTTTGAGCACAGCGACGTAGTACGACAGCAGTTGCAGCGGGATGGTGTAGAGGATTGGCGAGAGGATGTCGTGGATGTGCGGCATCTGCACCACGTGGGTGCCTTCGCCATTGGTCATCCCGGCTTTCTCGTCGGCGAACACGATCAGTTCACCGCCACGGGCGCGGACTTCCTGCAGGTTGGACTTGAGCTTCTCCAGCAGTTCGTTGTTCGGCGCCACGGTAACCACTGGCATGTCGTTATCCACAAGCGCCAGCGGGCCGTGTTTCAACTCGCCGGCCGGGTAGGCTTCGGCGTGAATGTAGGAGATTTCCTTGAGTTTCAAGGCACCTTCCATCGCCACCGGGAATTGCGCACCACGGCCGAGGAACAGGGTGTGGTTCTTCTCGGCGAACAGCTCGGCGATTTTTTCCACAGTGCTGTCCATGGCCAGCGCTTCGCCGAGGCGGGTCGGCAGGCGACGCAGTTCTTCCACCAGACGCGCTTCGACACCGTTGGCCAGAGTGCCGCGGACCTGACCCAACGACAGGGTCAGCAACAACAGGCCAACCAACTGCGTGGTGAAGGCTTTGGTCGAGGCCACGCCGATTTCGCGACCGGCCTGGGTCAACAGGGTCAGGTCCGATTCACGCACCAGCGAGCTGATGCCGACGTTGCAGATTGCCAGACTGGCGAGGAAACCGAGTTCCTTGGCGTTGCGCAGCGCAGCCAGGGTGTCGGCGGTTTCGCCGGACTGCGAAATGGTCACGAACAGAGTGTCCGGCTGCACCACTACTTTGCGGTAGCGGAACTCGCTGGCCACTTCGACCTGGCACGGGATGCCGGCCAGTTCTTCGAGCCAGTAACGGGCGACCATGCCGGCGTGATAGCTGGTGCCACAGGCAACGATTTGCACATTGCGCACTTTGGCGAACAGCTCGGCCGCTTGTGGGCCAAATGCCTGAACCAGCACCTGATCGTTACTCAGGCGACCTTCAAGGGTACGTTGCACCACCGCTGGCTGCTCATGGATTTCCTTGAGCATGTAGTGGCGGAACTCACCTTTGTCGGCGGCTTCGGCGCCATCGGTGTACTGCACGGTCTGACGCTCGACGGCTTTACCGGTTACGTCCCAGATCTGCACGTTATCGCGACGAATTTCAGCGATATCGCCCTCTTCGAGGTACATGAAACGGTCAGTCACCTGACGCAGGGCCAGTTGATCGGAGGCGAGGAAATTCTCGCCAAGACCCAAACCAATCACCAGCGGGCTGCCACTACGCGCAGCCACCAGACGATCAGGCTGCTTGGCATTGATCACGGCCAGACCGTAAGCGCCATGCAGTTCCTTGACCGTGGCTTTGAGGGCGACGGTCAGGTCGTGCAGATCCTTGAGCTTGTGGGTCAGCAGGTGGGCGATGACTTCAGTGTCGGTGTCCGAGGTGAACACGTAACCCAAGGCTTTCAGTTGTTCACGCAGGGCTTCGTGGTTTTCGATGATGCCGTTATGCACCACGGCGATGTCGCCGGAGAAATGCGGGTGGGCGTTGCGTTCGTTCGGCGCGCCATGGGTTGCCCAACGCGTGTGGGCAATACCGAGACGACCGATCAGCGGATGCTCGGTTAGCGCAGCATCCAGTTCGCTGACTTTGCCTACCCGGCGCGTGCGCTCAAGAGTTCCGTCGTTGGTATAGACCGCCACACCTGCGCTGTCATAGCCGCGATATTCCAGACGCTTGAGGC
Organism: Pseudomonas sp. NPDC087598; assembly: GCF_044743525.1. NCBI lineage: Bacteria > Pseudomonadati > Pseudomonadota > Gammaproteobacteria > Pseudomonadales > Pseudomonadaceae > Pseudomonas > Pseudomonas sp. NPDC087598. The sequence goes on from NZ_JBIUWQ010000023.1 coordinate 90,428, forward strand.
CTTCGAGCAGGATGGCGGTGATATTTCGTTCAGCAACGGCGCCGACAATTCCACACATGCTTATTTCTCCTGACTGACAGTCGCGCAAATCAAGTTGATACCGCGAGCCTGAATCTGATCGCGGGCCTCGACGGACAGGCGATCATCGGTAATTAGGGTATGGACGCTGCTCCATGGCAGCTCCAGGTTGGGAATCTTGCGGCCAATCTTGTCGGCCTCGACCATGACGATGACTTCCCGCGCCACTTCGGCCATGACCCGGCTCAAACCGAGCAGTTCATTGAACGTCGTGGTGCCACGGACCAGATCGATACCGTCAGCGCCGATAAACAACTGATCGAAGTCGTAAGAGCGTAGTACCTGCTCGGCCACCTGGCCCTGAAAGGACTCCGAATGCGGATCCCAGGTACCACCGGTCATCAACAACACGGGCTCGTGCTCGAGTTCGCTCAAGGCATTGGCAACGTGCAGGGAATTGGTCATCACCACCAGACCCGGTTGCTGGCCAAGTTCGGGAATCATCGCGGCGGTGGTGCTGCCGCTGTCGATGATGATGCGGGCGTGCTCACGAATGCGTTTTACCGCAGCGCGGGCAATGGCCTGTTTGTATTTGGAAACAGATTGAGGCGTTTCAGCCACCAGCTCTTGCGGCATGGTGATCGCCCCGCCATAACGGCGCAGCAATAGCCCATGGGTTTCCAGCGCCGCCAGATCCTTGCGAATCGTAACTTCCGAGGTTTCGAAGCGTTTGGCCAGCTCATCCACACTGACTTCGCCCTGTTCATTGAGCAAAGCGAGAATATTGTGGCGACGCTGAGGCGTATTGCGTTTCGACATGGCGGCTTAAGTTTCGATTCGAAAGATAACGGAAGCAATCAAAACCTATCGGCGTTAAATCGTCAAGCAGGTGCTCAAAAAATATTCTGTGGATAAAAGCATCGCGGGCAAGCCCGCTCCCACATGGATTCGCTGTGTGTTGAAGAACTGTGCTTCAACACGAACCTTGTGGGAGCGGGCTTGCCCGCGATGGCAATCGAACGGCCTGTGTATAACTCAGCTCTTCTTGATCTTCTCCGGACGCTTCCAGCCGTCGATGTTCTTCTGCCGCGCACGGCCGACGGCCAATTGCGCGTTATCCACATTCTGCGTGATGGTCGATCCGGCAGCAGTGGTCGCACCGTCGGAGATATCCACAGGCGCGACCAAGGAGTTATTGGAGCCAATGAACACGTCTGCACCCAGCACGGTTTTCCACTTGTTGGCGCCGTCGTAGTTACAGGTGATCGTGCCGGCACCAATGTTGGTGCGCGCACCGATTTCTGCATCGCCCAAGTAAGTCAGGTGGCCGGCCTTGGCGCCTTCGCCCATGCGGGCGTTTTTCAGTTCAACAAAGTTACCCACATGCGCACGCGCTTCAAGCACAGTGCCTGGACGCAGGCGTGCGAACGGACCGGCATCGCTGCCTTCACCCAGCACCGCGCCTTCGATGTGAGAGTTGGCCTTGATCACCACGCCTTTGCGCAGGGTACTGTCTTTGATCACGCAGTTCGGACCAATGATCACGTCGTCTTCGATGACTACGTTGCCTTCGAGGATCACGTTGATGTCGATCAGCACGTCGCGACCAACGGTCACTTCGCCACGTACATCGAAACGTGCCGGATCACGCAGGGTCACGCCTTGCGCCATCAGACGGCGGCCAGCGCGCAACTGGTAATGCCGCTCGAGCTCCGATAGCTGTTTGCGATCGTTGGCGCCCTGCACTTCCATCGGATCGTGCGGTTGTTCAGTGGCCACGACCAGACCGTCGCTGACCGCCATCTCGATCACGTCAGTCAGGTAGTACTCGCCTTGGGCATTGTTGTTCGACAAACGGCTCATCCAGTCGGCCAGGCGATTGGCCGGCACGGCGAGGATGCCGGTGTTGCCTTCGGTGATTGCGCGCTGGGCTTCGCTGGCGTCTTTGTGTTCGACGATGGCCGCAACCTTGCCATCGGCATCCCGCACGATTCGGCCATAACCGGTCGGGTCATCCAGCTCGACTGTCAACAGACCCATCTGGCCTGGGACGACGTGCTTGAGCAGACGTTGCAGAGTTTCAACTTCGATCAGCGGTACATCTCCGTAAAGGATCAGTACGGTGTCGGCCTTAATGAACGGCACTGCCTGAGCGGTAGCGTGACCGGTGCCCAATTGCTTGTCCTGCAGGACGAAATTCAGATCGTCTGCGGCCAGGCGCTCACGCACCACATCGGCCCCGTGGCCAATGACCACATGGATGCGTTGTGGATCAAGTTGCCGGGCGCTGTGGATAACATGGCCCAACATGGAATTGCCGGCAATCGGATGCAGCACTTTTGGAAGCGCCGAACGCATGCGAGTGCCTTGGCCGGCCGCGAGGATTACGATTTCGAGAGACATGACTGGCTACCAATCCTGGGTGGTCAGCAACTGCGACCGGGGTTGTAAATTCGGAAAAGAAAAAAGGGTAGCCGAGGCTACCCTTTTTTATCAATCGCACAACAAGTGACTGACGGATTAACCGCCAAACTTCTTGCGGATCTGCTGGACGGTGCGCAGCTGAGCTGCAGCCTCGGCCAGACGTGCGGACGCAGCTCCGTAATCGAAATCTGCGCTCTTCACATGCAGAGCAGCCTCGGCAGCCTTGAG